>CAXBEA010000020.1:0-44921 GCA_963974645.1 uncultured Neptunomonas sp.
CTCCCGACATCCTGCTCCCAAAGCAGGCGCGCTACCGGACTGCGCTATACCCCGACACCCCTTGTTGCAACAGTTCGCTGCCTCAAGGTGGTGCGAATATTACAGTCGAGTATTTAACAGGTCAACATCTTTTCTCTGCCTTTTTATAATCCTTATCAACTTCTACGCGCAGCTCTCAAGACCAGACAAAGAAAACCCGGCTAATCGCTCCCCCCAGCTTTGCCTGCTTGGACAGACGTGCGAAAATCGCTGCCTAATTTCAGCCCCCTCCCCATTCAAGGCACGAAGGCACGTTTCATGAGCGCACAGATCATCGATGGCAAGCAGATCGCCTCAAACGTTAAACAACAGGTAAAGCAAGGCGTACAAGCCCGATTAAATCAAGGCAAAAGAGCCCCAGGGCTCGCAGTGATACTGATTGGCGTCGATCCCGCCTCACAGGTTTACGTCAGCCACAAGCGCCGTGCCTGCGAAGAGGTAGGCATAAACTCCACCGCCTACGACCTCCCCGCATCGACCAGCCAAGCAGAACTACTGGAACTAATCGACAGGCTCAACGACTCTCCTGATATAGATGGCATACTGGTTCAACTACCACTGCCCAAACACCTGGATTCTAACCCCATTCTGGAACGGATCAGACCCGACAAAGATGTTGATGGCTTCCACCCGTATAATCTGGGTCGCCTAGCTCAGCGAATGCCTCTCCTGCGCCCATGCACCCCCAAGGGGGTAATGACACTGCTGGAATCTACCGGCGTAGCTATTCGCGGACTCGATGCCTGCGTTGTAGGAGTCTCTAACATTGTCGGCAGACCTATGGCGCTCGAACTATTACTTGCAGGCGTAACCGTGACTACCGCACACCGGTTTACCAAAAATCTCGATCAAAAAGTCGCGCAGGCTGATATCGTTGTCGTGGGCGTCGGGAAACCAGGACTCGTCAAGGGTGAATGGATAAAACCCGGAGCCATTGTTATCGATATAGGGATTAATCGACTAGAAAGCGGGAAACTGGTGGGGGATATAGAGTTCGATATAGCGGCAGAACGCGCAGCTTGGATCACTCCGGTGCCTGGTGGTGTTGGGCCAATGACGGTAGCCACATTGATGGAAAGCACGCTCTACGCCGCCAACGAGCTTCACCCAGACTAACCGCTGCAATACAGCCTGGTGCTCAGCAAAAACAAATCACTGAGCGCCAAGCACCTGACTAAAAACAGCGTCTATCAGCCAGCCTCCACTATTAGCACGCCTGTACTCAGCTCTCACGGCGCCAAGTCGTTCCAGAACGGCCGTCATCCAAAACGATCCCCTGTACCTTAAGCGCATCCCGAACCGCGTCCGCTCGGGCAAAATCACGAGATTTTTTTGCCTCTGTACGCTCAGCGATCAACCCTTCAATCTCAGTATTGGAAAGCCCTGTTTCTGCCTGACCACCCTGTAAATAGCGTTCCGGATCCTGCTGCAGCAGCCCTAAAACAGCCGCCAAACGCTTCAGCTGCGCCGCCATTCGAGCCGCCAGCGAAGTATCCTGATTCTTGAGTCGATTAATCTCACGAACCAACTCAAACAACACCGATACCGCACCGGCGCTATTAAAATCGTCATCCATCGCAGCTCGGAAGCGCGCATCGAAATCATTATCGAGCACGGCCTCATCAGCCTCGCCTATTCCCCGCAGCGCATGGTAGAAACGATCCAGAGCGCCGCGCGCCTCTTTAAGGCTGGCCTCGGAGTAATCGATCTGGCTGCGGTAGTGCCCCATGATCAAGAAGTAGCGCACCACTTCTGGATCGTAGCTGTCCAGAATATCGCGGATAGTAAAGAAGTTACCCAGCGACTTGGACATCTTCTCCTTATTAACCCTAACCGCACCGGCATGCATCCAGGTATTGACGAATTTAACGCCATTGGCAGCCTCACTCTGGGCGATCTCATTTTCATGGTGCGGGAACGGTAGATCTGGGCCGCCGCCATGAATATCAAAGGTATCGCCAAGACAGCACTTGGACATCGCAGAACACTCGATATGCCAGCCTGGACGACCCTCGCCCCATGGCGAGCTCCAGCTTACCTCACCGGGTTTAGCGGCTTTCCAGAGCACGAAATCAAACGGATTTTCTTTCTGCTGATTCACTTCGACCCGAGCACCCGCTTGCATATCCTCGAGATTACGATTGGTCAGTTTGCCATAGCCGGCAAACTTATCGACCCGATAGTAGACATCGCCATTCTCCGCTGCATAGGCATAATCCTTGGCGATCAGGGTCTGTACCATCGTGATGATATCTGCCATATGTGCAGTTGCTCGCGGCTCCTCGGTCGGCGAGATAACACCCAACCTCGCCTCATCCTCATGCATCGCGGCAATAAAGCGCTCGGTCAACGCGTCACAGCTTTCGCTATTTTCACCGGCTCGCTTGATGATCTTGTCATCGACATCGGTGATATTGCGCACATACTTAACCTCGTAACCACTTGCACGCAGGTAACGCGTTATCACATCGAATGCCACCAACACTCGCGCATGCCCCAGGTGACAGTAGTCATAGACCGTCATACCGCAGACATACATACGAATCTTGCCCGGCACAATCGGGACAAAACGCTCTTTCTGGCCCGTCAGGGTGTTATAGATCTGTAAACTCATACTGCTGTCTATCCTGCCCATTATTTAGTTAGCGGAACCACCCGCCCAGGTATCACGCAAACCGATGATCATGTTAAACACTGGATTTTCCTCACTGTGATCGTAGCGATCAGCCACATAATAACCTTCGCGCTCAAACTGGAACCCCGCCTCAGGTTGCGCCTTTGCCAGCCCAGGCTCTATCCAGCAGTGCGTTAGCTCAGAGAAAGACTGCGAATTAACGTGCTGGATAAAGTCATCTTCGCCCTTATCCGGCGCAGGATGATTAAACAGCCGGTCGTAAACCCGGACCGTCGCCTGCCTGCCCTCAGTCGCCGAGACCCAGTGAATCACACCGCGCGGCTTGATCCCCTCGGGCGGATTCTTGCCGACCGTGCCTAGCACCAGACTGGCTCGAATCTCGATAATTTCACCTGCCTGATCCTTGATCACCTTATCGGCCTTGATCACGTAGGCGCTGCGCAGACGGACATAATCTTCAATAACTAGCTTTTTAAATTTCTTCCGTGAAAGGTTTTTATCCTCACTGAAGTCATCCCGGTCGATATAGAGCTCGGCAGTAAATGGTAAAAAGCGCTTAGCCATTTTCTTTTGATGATGAGCAGCAGCTACTATTGTTTGTTTCTTAATTCCACCCACGCTCCCAACTGACATGAGATGCCTATTGTATTCGTAGGGCTTATCCCCAATCCCAGGGACTTCTAATAACTGCTCTACAGACTCAAAAAGTCCATTTTGCTCACGATAACGAATGAATTTCTGTGCCTTTTGAGGGCCTATTTGCTTTAATTTTTCCTCAAGATCTTTTGCCGTAGCCTTATTAATATCCAAGCATTCTGATCGTAGATTTTCCTCGTAGTTAGATATAACTACCTTTACAGGATTCATGACACACATCGCTCGCGGCGCGTTCTTATTGAGATCGTCACGAACGGCCGATTCAAACTGCGCCACATCGACCACACCGCCAGCCTTGGCCACCGGCAGCGCATTACAGAAACTGCGGATCGCGCGGGCACTGAAACCGCGACGACGCAGCCCCGAAATCGTCGGCATCCGCGGATCGTCCCACCCCGAGACCACCTTGTCGTCAACCAGTTGTTTCAGTTTGCGCTTACTGGTCAGGGTATAACTCAGGTTTAGCCGACCAAATTCGTGCTGCGCCGGCTTAGCCGGAACCGGCAGGTTATCCAGAAACCACTCGTACAATGGTTTATGGTCGGCAAATTCCATGGTACAGATAGAGTGGGTAACACCCTCGATCGCATCTTCCTGGCCGTGGGCAAAATCGTAGGTGGGATAGATATTCCACTTGTCGCCGGTCTGATGATGCCGCTGTTTGCGAATTCGATAGAGCATAGGATCGCGCAGATTCATGTTCGGCGACGCCATATCGATCTTGGCCCTTAGCGCCCGAGAACCTTCGTCAAATTCACCGTTTTTCATCCGCTCCAACAGGTCTAGATTCTCTTCAGCGCTGCGTTCACGGTAGGGGCTAGGTTTACCCGGTGTCGTCGCCCAGCCACGGTACTCACTGGCCTGCTCTGCTGATAGATCGCAGACATAGGCCTTACCCGCTTGGATTAGGTGCTGTGCCCAGAGATAGAATTGATCAAAATAATCCGAGGCATAACGCACATCTCCGTTCCACTGGAATCCCAACCAGAGCACATCCGCTTTAATCGCATCGACAAATTCCTGCTCCTCCTTGGAGGGATTGGTATCGTCGAAACGCAAATTACAACTGCCACCAAATTGCTCAGCCAGGCCAAAGTTAACGCAGATAGCTTTGGCATGGCCGATATGCAAATAGCCATTAGGCTCTGGGGGAAAGCGAGTAACGACCTTGCGGGTTTTTCCGCTTTTTAGATCTTCATCGATGATCTGGGCGATGAAGTTGGACACCTGGGATGGAGATTCTTGAGAACTCATAACGCCTTCTAACTCATCACACTAACTGAAAAGGCCGGCAACGCTGCAAGCCAAACAAAATCCAAAATTATACCCTCCCTTAAAGCAACAAGGGAGCCGAACTTCTCTATTCGTCGACAATTTACGATCATCTCCAACTGCTACGGCCTGACATCCGCACTTTGACTGGATTTTTAATCGAGCCGGGCGTTCGTCCAAGGCACATATCCTTTAGCACCGATTTGACAGCAGCCCGCCTCTAGCTTCAAATAGCTGCCTATCTTAAACCTGCAACCGGACGACTCCTGTGAAAAAACTGCTTTGTTGTTTACTACTCTGTATCAGTACGCCACTTTTGGCCGAAACCAACGCCTCCCAAACAAGCACCCCTCAAACAAGCCCTTCTCAAACCAGCACCGACGAAGCAGCGAACACTCTTCCTACACAGGTCAAGCTAGAAACCAACCTCGGCGATATCATTATTCAGCTCGACCCGATCAAGGCACCACTGAGTGCCGCCAACTTCGTCAGCTACACTCAAAGCGGCTTCTACGACGGGACGATATTTCACCGCGTGATCAATGGCTTCATGATACAGGGTGGCGGATTCAGCACAGATATGTCGCGCAAAACAACCCAGCCCCCCATTCATAACGAGTCAGATAATGGACTTAGTAACCGTAACGGCACTATTGCTATGGCTCGCACCAGCGCGCCCCACAGCGCTACGGCCCAATTCTTTATTAACGTCAACAACAACACCAACCTAGATTACGCACCAGGTCGCTGGGGCTACGCGGTTTTCGGTCAGGTTATCGAAGGCATGGAACTGGTTAACCAGATTAAACAGGTTTCAACCACGACAAAGAACAACTATCGCGACGTTCCGGTGGAACCTATTGTTATCCTGAAAGCCACAACCCTGCCTTAAACCGACTCAATAATGAGCCCCAGCAAGCGCTCAACCACCGCTTCGATTCGCCATCCTCGAAGCGGCGACATATAATCCGATCCAAGCCAGCCCGCCGGGCGGCTGTGATTCAGATAACTCGCCAAACCAGAAGGAATTAGCCATGGTCACCCTACATACCAATTTTGGTGATATTAAGATCGAACTCGATACCGAAAAAGCCCCCAATACCTGCACCAACTTCAAAGAGTATGTCCGCAGCGGCTTTTACGATGGAACCATTTTCCACCGCGTCATCGATGGATTCATGATTCAAGGTGGCGGGTTCGAACCAGGCATGCAACAGAAAGAGACCAATGCGCCGATCGACAATGAAGCAGACAACGGACTCACCAATGTAATCGGCAGCCTAGCCATGGCCCGGACCATGGATCCGCACAGTGCCTCATCGCAGTTTTTCATCAACATCAGTAACAACGCCTTCCTAGATCACCGTTCAAAAACCAGCGAGGGCTGGGGCTACGCCGTATTCGGAAAAGTCGTTGAAGGCATGGATGTAATTAATCAGATCAAAGCGACCAAAACCACCAGCCGCGCAGGTCACCAGGATGTACCCGCCGATGACGTGATCATCAACTCAGCTGAAATCGGCGAGTAACTTCTCCCCCGTGACCACGCTGTTTATCTCGGATCTACACCTGCAGAGCGAGCGCCCGCATATAACGCGGGCTTTTTTTGAATTTCTCGACCAGCACGCTTGCCAGGCCAACGCACTCTATATCCTGGGTGATTTTTTTAATCTCTGGCTGGGCGATGATGATCAAACCCCGCTGAGCCTGGAGGTAGCCTCTCGACTCAAACAACTGAGCAACCAGGGAACCTCGGTCTACCTGATGCATGGCAACCGGGATTTTCTGATCGGCAAGAAGTACTGCCTTCAGGCAGGTGCAACCTTGATAAAGGATCCATCGACCATAGATCTGGAAGGCACCCCTGCTTTAATCATGCATGGCGATAGTCTCTGCCTAGATGACAGATCCTACCAACGCTACCGTCGGATCATCCGCAGTCCTGCAATTCGACTCCTCCAGCATGTCCTTCCGCTATCACTACGGCGGCGCATTGCCGGCAACATCAAAAACCAGAGCGGCAAGGCCAAAAGTCATAAATCAGTACAGATAATGGACGTAACTTCCGATGAGGTGGTCCGCCAGTTTCAGTCCCACAAACTCAACCTGCTGATTCACGGACACACCCACCGACCCGAAATCCACCAACTAACACACAACGCCCAGAATTTGCAGAGAATTGTCCTCGGTGACTGGGACCAGCTAGGCTGGTATTTAAAATGGGAAGCCGACGGCCAACACCAGCTGATCTCATTCCCAATATCACAACCCGTCTAACAGTATTCTAGACATCTTCCAAGCATACTTTAAGCCCTTATAAAACTTAGCTATAACTCCTCCTAGCGGCGCCTATACTGTGATATAACTTAGTAAAGTATCCATTGATGGAGCGCATAATGACCCCCAATGAACTTATCGACGGCATCGACCATCTCGTATCTCTGCCTGATGTGGTCATCCGGGTGAATGAGCTGATCGAATCTGAAAACGCCTCTATCGACGATATCGGCTCCGTCATCAACCACGATCCTGCGCTATCCGCGCAACTTCTAAAGCTGGTCAACAGCGCCTTTTACGGCTTTCCTTCGCAGATAGACTCGGTTTCCAAAGCAGTCAATTTGATCGGCACCACCCAACTTCGCTCACTGGTATTTGCATCCTCGGCCGCCGATGTATTCAGCAACATTTCTACCGATCTGATCGATATGGATAGCTTTTGGCACCGCAGCGTTTACTGCGGGCTGATCGCTAAAAAGCTAGCCAGCGCCACCCAAAGAAGCAAGGGTGAAGCACAGTTTTTAACCGGATTATTCCACGATATCGGCAGATTAATCCTGATGACTCAACTCCCCACCGAGTACGCCGAGCTGATGGAGGCATCCAAAGCACGAGATGCAAAGCTGGCAATACTTGAGCACGAATGGCTAGGATTCAGCGCCGCAGAGCTAGGTGCTGCGCTACTAGAGCACTGGCGCCTTCCCGCACGACTATGGACGCCGGTGAAATTTCAACACAACCCTGAAGCCAGTGACGAGTTTGTCAATGAGTGTCACCTGTTAAACCTAGCGATACAGATTACTAACTGCATGGAACCCGAGGTGAAAGGCGGCGAGACCGAGCAGAACCTCAACCAGCTTAATTTAATCGCCCTGGATGACTTCGCCTTGCAAGCAGAAGACCTGAACATTATTGCGCTAGACACCAATCTCGAAGCCATGGATGTATTGAGCATCATCAACCCCGGTGCGGTATCGATTTATTAACCGGGCAGCAACCCAAACCATCCAGTGCCGTTGCGGGCTACTTAAATGCGGCTAGTTAAATAATAGTTGCGAGCCCGCACCACAGGAGATCACTGTGCGCATCGCAGCCTCCACACTGATTTCAGGTTTAAGCTCGACGCACTCGGGCGGCAGATGATAGGTGATACCCGATGTCGGCACCGGCGCTGTCGGCACAAAGAGAGTGAAATAACCATTCTCATGCTTGGCGGTCACTATGGCCGTGACCGTAACAGGAACATCGGCACCGTAGATTCTTGCCAAGGCAACCTCACCACTGAACAAGGATGCCTGCTGGTCACCAAAGAACTGATCGACCAGTTCACGAATGATCCTATACCCCGGCGCCAACTTCCCCAACACCCGGTCCAGCCGGCTATGCAACCAAGCCCCCAGACCGGTTCTGACCAACAGCCCGATCAGAAAACAACTACCAATAATCAGTATCACCACCAGCATCCCGGCCACCCATTCGTTATAGGCGGTCCGCGCACTAATCAACGCTGTCAGGGGCGAGATCAGATCCCGTGTCAGGTTAAAAAGCCAACCAAACAACATCGCCAAGATCGCACCGGGCAACACCACAGCGATCCCCCCCAGCAGGGTCAACAAAAGAAACTTTTTAATCTGTGCCATCATGAACCTACCCCTGATACCGACTTATCAAACACCCGCCAACCAACCCCAAACACCCCCAAAAAGGCTCAAGACTGGGTTAGGCAGGGACGCCGCTGTGAAAACGGAACTGAGAATCCGCAGAAAGAATCAGCTCTCGCTCCACCTCACCCAAAGCCTGTACGCGAGGCTGAATATCCTCCTGCGCATATTCCTGCGCCAGAGATAGATAATCCCGATAATGGCGCGACTCTGACTTCAACAACGACCGGTAAAACTGCTCCAGCTCATCGTCTAAATAGGGCGCTAACTTGGCAAAACGCTCACAAGAACGCGCCTCTATATAAGCACCTATGATCAATTTATCGACCAATGCCGCAGGCTCATGGGTCCGTATATGACGCTGAAATCCGGCCCCATACCTTGAGGCGGTGACATGACCGTAGTGGATACCGCGTTTATTAATGATTGCCAACACCTGGGTAAAATGCAGCAACTCTTCACGCGCTAAGCGAGCCATTTTAACCAAAAGATCACCGCGTTCACGGTATTTATGGATCAGGCTCATCGCCATGCTGGCGGCTTTTTTTTCACAATTGAGATGATCAATCAATAACAGGTCCTGATTCACCAGCGCCGCTTGAATCCAGGCGGTGGGTGTTTCACAGAGCAAAAAATCGAGTATCGGCTGCAGTAGCGACTCGGGGCTAGATGGAACGCTAGCTAGGATCGGGGTTGTCATAAGGGTTCCAATTCAGATAATAAAAAATCAATGACGAAAAGGCCCTCATTCTCCAACGCCGTACCCTAGACTGTCGAGACGAGGCTGTTATTATTCAGGCATATTTTCACTATAAGGCTAATAAATACATCTATAAATCAATAATAAAAGTACGCACCCCGCCAAAGTATAACAGCCAAGATTGTCGACAATACTTAACTTAAGCCCCTGTTTAAGCTACAATCCAGCCTCGAAAAATCTGAAACTGATTGAAACAGCAACGGAGTCCTTGTCGGAACTATCTCAACGCCGACTCCGTCGATAACGAGGATTTTATTGTGCTTGAAGCTTACCGCAAACATGTCAACGAACGCGCTGCTGAAGGCGTCCCCCCCAAGGCACTGGACGCCGACCAAACTGCCGCACTGGTAGAACTGCTTAAGAATCCTCCTGCCGGTGAGGAAGAATTTATTCTCGATCTGTTGGAAAACCGCATTCCTGCTGGCGTTGACCAGGCGGCTTACGTTAAAGCCGGCTTCCTCGCGGCTATCACTAAGGGTGAAGCCTCCTCACCGCTGATCAGTGCTGTCCAGGCAGTTGAGTTACTGGGTACCATGCTAGGTGGGTATAACATCACCGCACTGGTCGATGCGCTAGACGACAACGCCCTGGCAGCCACTGCTGCCAAAGCGCTGTCCCGCACCCTGCTGATGTTTGATGCCTTCCACGATGTGCAGGAAAAGATGGAAGCGGGCAACGCCTTCGCCAAGCAGATTATCGAGTCATGGGCCAACGCCGAGTGGTTCACCAGCAAGCCAGCGCTGGCTAAAGAGATCACCCTGACCGTATTCAAGGTTACCGGTGAAACCAACACCGACGACCTGTCTCCAGCACCCGATGCATTCACCCGCCCTGATATGCCTCTGCACGCTAACGCGATGCTGAAAATGGCCCGTGATGGCATCGTTCCAGATGTAGACGGCAAAGTCGGCCCGATCAAGCAGATCAATGAACTGAAGAAAAAAGGCAACCAGCTGGTTTACGTCGGCGATGTCGTAGGTACCGGTTCTTCACGCAAGTCTGCCACCAACTCAGTACTCTGGTTCATGGGTGATGACATCCCCAACATCCCCAACAAGCGCGCTGGCGGTTACTGCTTCGGCAGCAAGATTGCGCCTATTTTCTTTAACACCATGGAAGATGCCGGCGCACTGCCGATCGAAATGGATGTTAGCAAGATGAAGATGGGCGACGTAATCAAGGTTTACCCCTACGAAGGCGTGGTCAAGAACGAAGCGGGCGAGGTGATCAGCGAGTTCTCCCTGAAGACCCCGGTGCTGTTCGACGAAGTCCAAGCAGGCGGCCGTATCCCGCTGATCATCGGTCGTGGCTTGACCGCTAAGGCACGCGCCCTACTTGGCTTGCCGACTACCGATCTATTCGCCGTCCCTGTTAATCCCGAAGACACCGGCAAGGGCTACTCGCTGGCACAGAAGATGGTAGGCAAGGCCTGCGGCGTCGAAGGCATTCGTCCTGGTACCTACTGCGAACCGAAGATGACCACTGTCGGCTCGCAGGACACTACCGGCCCGATGACCCGTGACGAACTAAAAGACTTGGCTTGCCTAGGCTTCTCCGCCGACCTGACCATGCAGTCGTTCTGCCACACGGCTGCTTATCCTAAGCCCATCGATGTTAACACCCACCACACCCTGCCTGATTTCATCATGAACCGCGGTGGCGTTTCACTGCGTCCAGGCGACGGTGTTATTCACTCCTGGCTGAACCGCATGCTGCTACCCGATACTGTGGGTACTGGCGGTGATTCGCACACCCGCTTCCCGATCGGCATCTCTTTTCCTGCCGGTTCTGGTTTGGTTGCCTTCGCAGCAGCCACCGGTGTTATGCCGCTAGATATGCCTGAGTCTGTACTGGTTCGGTTTAAGGGTGAAATGCAGCCTGGTATCACCCTGCGTGATCTGGTTAACGCTATCCCCTATGCTGCGATCCAGACCGGAGAGCTGACTGTCGCCAAAGAGGGCAAGAAGAACGTCTTCTCCGGCCGCATCCTCGAAATCGAAGGTCTGCCCGATCTGAAAGTTGAGCAAGCGTTCGAACTGTCTGACTCTGCAGCAGAGCGTTCAGCTGCTGCTTGCTCGATCAAGCTCAACGAAGCACCGATCCGTGAGTACCTGAACTCCAACATCGTAATGCTGAAGTGGATGGTTTCTCAGGGCTACGGCGACGAGCGCACCATCAACCGTCGCGTTGCAGGGATGCAAGAGTGGCTGGCTAACCCGGTGCTGCTAGAAGGCGACGCCGATGCTGCCTACGCGTCTGTGATCGAGATCGACCTGGCCACCATCACCGAGCCACTGCTGGCTTGCCCGAACGATCCAGACGACGTTAAACCGCTGTCTGCCGTTGCTGGTACCAAGATCGACGAAGTATTCATCGGTTCTTGCATGACCAACATCGGTCACTTCCGCGCTGCAGGTAAAGTGCTGGAGAAGGTGGGTGGCCAGCTACCAACAAAAATGTGGATGACACCACCGACCAAGATGGACGCAGCTCAGCTAACCGAAGAGGGCTATTACGGCATCTACGGCCGCGCTGGGGTACGGACTGAAATGCCTGGTTGCTCTCTTTGCATGGGCAACCAAGCTCGAGTAGCCGCCAAGAGCACAGTGATGTCGACCTCAACCCGTAACTTCCCCAACCGTTTAGGCGATGGCGCCAACGTCTACCTGTCTTCTGCCGAGCTGGCAGCGGTCGGAGCAGCACTGGGTCGTATCCCGACATTTGAGGAGTACATGGTCTACGCCAAGGACCTTAACACCATGGCCGACGATGTTTACCGTTACCTGAACTTCGATCAGATCGCCAGCTACACCCTGGCTGCCGCTACGGTCATCCCCACCGTCGAAGCCTGATAGTAGGTATACACCGGGTAGGTTGTAGTTAGCTACCCGGTTACAACGACCGAAAAAGCCTTCGTAAGCTATCTTGCGGAGGCTTTTTGTTATTTAGCCGATCGATCCCGTATTATGGTGGCTTGTATAGCCAAACTGACACGATAAAATCCCATGACAGAAAACCCCACACCCCAATCGATAAAACCTTTCCTGGCCTTGGTTTCCAAGCTGCTAGTCGGCGAAAAACCCTGCCCTGTCCGCTTTATGTACAAAACAGTACCAGCCGACCTGCGCGATACCGGCTGGCGCATGTTTAGCGGCTATGAAGATAACGAGTTTCTGGCCGACAAGAAAAATATGCAGCCCTACCCGCTTGAAACCCTGATAAAAATGGACGGCTCGCTGGAACCCCTGTTTAGCAGCAAGCCAGGTAGTGTCTGGGAACGCGTTCCAGGCGGAAGCTGGACGGAAGTAGACGACTTCGAAATACCTGAAGAGAACGAGGTTGAGACAGTGACCGTTCAGAGCGTCGATCAGCTCAACCACTGACAGGCGTGACTAGTTAACAACAGGGCTTGCGGTCTCCTCTGCGCATCATCCCAGGACACGTCCATGACACTGCCGCTGGTACGCTATGACCCCGTTGCAAATACGCTATAACAGGCTAAACCAGAAACCGGACTTCGAGTCCGATCCCTGCCAGCAACGAGCAATCATAGCGCTTGACGCATTGGGAAAACGTATTCTCAGCGCAACCCAGCAGCGTTTTCAAAAACGCTCGCCTGGAATCGGGCTCTGGTTATGGGGCCCAGTGGGGCGTGGTAAAACACTGCTGATGGATCTGTTCTTCGAGACGCTCCCTGAGCCAAACAAACGGCGCCTACACTTCCACCATTTTATGCGCCGCGTTCACGAGGATCTGAACCGACTCGCAGGCCACCCCGATCCACTGACACTGATTGCCAATCAACTCAGAAAAACAACCTTGGTGCTCTGCTTTGATGAGTTTTTTGTTGCTGATATTGCAGATGCGATGTTGCTCGGACGGCTGTTCGAAAAGCTTTTTGAACAGGGTATTTTCTTAATCGCAACGTCCAACCAGCATCCCGATCAACTGTACAGCGACGGCTTGCAGCGACAACGGTTTCTGCCTGCTATTACTGCGATAAAAAAGCACTGCCAGATTCACTCACTCGACGGCGAGAAAGACCATCGGCTGCGTACGCTAGCGTCTGCCGAGCTGTTTTTAAAGACTTCAGATCCGCAGACCCATTTACAACTGAAACAGCACTTCCAGAAGCTCGACAGCACCGTTACAAAACACCAAGAGCCGCTTTCAGTTCTTAGCCGACAGATCCCCTGTCAGGCCTGGAACGAACAGATAGCCTGGTTTAATTTCGCCGATTTATGCGAAGGCCCCCGTAGTCAACTTGACTACATGGAACTAGCCAACCGCTTTCATACCCTGATTGTCAGCCAGATCCCCTCTCTTCGTGGGGATAAAGAGACCCTATGGGTAGTACAGGGCACCGAAGATAAGCCAGCATCAGCAACCAACCAGCGCCGATTCTTGGGTGGTAACGACGACAACTGCCGGCGCTTTATCAGCTTAATCGACGAACTATATGACCGCGCCGTAGTACTGATCAGCTCCTCCGAGGTCGGTATCGATCAACTCTACCCTGATCCTGACGCCCCCTTAGCCTTTGCTTTTGCACGCACCCGCAGCCGCCTCAAAGAGATGCAAAGCGAGAACTATCTGCAGCGATGCAAGGGGAATAATCCATAACTCTAATCCTGAACCCTTGCCGCTTTACGGCCATAACTGCCATCTTAATCACTAGGTTAACTAGGCCCAGATACAGAACTGGAAAATTTGGCCAAAAAACTGAACTTTTATCTTTTTCACCCCGACCCTAACCAGCCTCGACTCGCAACAATTACTAGCAATTGTCATTTATTAGCAGAATATTGCCGCTAAAAGGCGATTATAGATTCGACTTTAGGTCAAATTTTATTTTTTTACTCCTGTACAACAGCAAAAATTGCTACTATATGCCGCCGCATAAATAGACGCCGGAAAGTTATTTTTTCGATCGCACCTACAACAGTGTCGGCCTACGATAACAACAACATAAAGTTGCTCTTTCTCACTAACCCGCTGATGTAGGAATACAGAATGACTGGTACTTTCACTCAAGCCTTTGTGCGCAATTTCCTTGGAAATTCGCCCATGTGGTATAAGCAGGCCATCCTGGCTTTCTTGGTTATAAACCCGATCCTTCTGTTCATTGCAGGCCCTGTCGTTACCGGCTGGATTCTTATCTTCGAATTTATCTTCACCCTGGCGATGGCGCTTAAATGCTACCCCTTACTACCCGGCGGATTATTAGCGATCGAAGCCTTGGCCATCGGCCTGACCAATCCGGAGCAGCTTTATCATGAGGTTGCTCAAAACCTGCCAGTCATCCTGCTGCTGATGTTTATGGTTGCAGGCATCTACTTCATGAAGAGTATGCTGCTGTTTGTTTTCACCAAGCTGCTGCTAAACGTCCGCAATAAGATCTATATCTCGTTGCTGTTCTCTTTTATGGGCGCCTTTCTTTCGGCCTTCCTCGATGCCTTGACAGTTACTGCGGTGTTGATCAGCGCTGGCATCGGTTTTTATTCTGTTTACCACAAGGTTGCCTCCGGTAAAGACTACCACCATGAGCACGACCACAGCAGCGATCACGGGCTGTCTGTTGATACCAACACCGAACTCGACCAGTTCCGCGCTTTCCTGCGTAGCTTGCTGATGCACGGCGCCGTCGGTACCGCCCTAGGTGGTGTTTGCACCATCGTTGGTGAGCCACAAAACCTGCTGATCGGTGAAAAGATGGGCTGGGACTTCATCGATTTCTTTATCATGGTAGCCCCGGTATCCATGCCGGTACTGGTCTTCGGCCTACTGACAGTGGTCGTGACCGAGCGTTACAAACTGTTCGGTTACGGTGCGCTGATCCCCGACAACGTCTTCCGCATCTTGCAAGAGTTCGATGTGGCCCAGGATGCCAAGCGTACTAAACGCGACAAGTTGGCCCTCTATGTTCAGTTTGCAGTAGCGGCCTTCCTGATCCTGGCACTGGCTTTTCACCTGGCAGAAGTGGGCCTGATCGGCCTGACCGTTATCGTTTTGGTTACCAGCTTTAACGGCATCACCGAAGAACACCAGATCGGCAAGGCATTCGAAGAGTCACTCCCCTTCACCGCGCTGCTGGTCGTATTCTTCGCTATCGTCTCGGTAATCCACGACCAACACCTGTTCCAACCGATCATCGAATCGGTACTGGCGATGGATCTGGGGGTACAGCCAGCAATGTTCTTTATTGCTAACGGTGTGCTTTCAGCGATCAGTGATAACGTATTCGTCGCCACTGTTTACATCAACGAAGTCGCCGCCCAGTTTGAAGCTGGCAAGATCAGCCGTGAGCACTTCGATGCCCTGGCTATCGCCATCAACACCGGAACTAACCTGCCCAGCGTTGCTACCCCGAACGGTCAAGCAGCCTTCCTGTTCCTGCTGACCTCGGCCGTAGCTCCACTGGTCCGTTTGTCGTATATGAAGATGGTCATCATGGCTCTGCCCTACACCATTGTCCTGAGCGCTGTCGGCCTGACGTCTGTGATGCTTTTTGTCTAAGTACGCATAAATTACGACAAAAAGGCGAGCCAGTGGCTCGCCTTTTTTATTCATTCAACCCAGCTGATGAAAATAGAGCACCACCAGCATCCGTAATGCGCCATCGGAAAACCCCAATAGTTGGCCGTAATTAACAGCTACTGGCGCTGCGCCGATTCAGCCTGTGACATCTAAAAGCAACCTGAGCAAGTACGCAATGATCAGAACCCCATAGCCACCATCTTCAACGCCAGGTCAACGGTACGGTTGGCATAGCCCATCTCATTATCGTACCAGGCGTATACTTTTACCGAGGTGCCGTTAACGATCATCGTGGAGAGTGCATCGATGATGCTTGAACGGGGGTCGCTACGATAGTCGATCGAAACCAACGGACGCTCTTCATAGCCTAAAATACCCTTTAGCTCGCCCTCAGCCGCTGTTTTAAACAGCTGATTAACCTCTTCTGCAGTCGTTTCGCGCTGCAACTCAAATTGACAATCGGTGAGCGAGGCATTCGCTAGCGGCACCCGGATCGCATGGCCGTTGAGACGCCCCTCTAGCTCGGGATAAATAGCAATAATCGCAGATGCGGAACCGGTCGTGGTCGGAATTAGCGACATACTGCTCGCCCGCGCTCGGCGTAGATCTTTATGCGGCGCATCCAGAATCACCTGGGTGTTGGTCACATCATGGATGGTCGTAAACGCACCATGATGGATACCAATACTCTCGTGTAAAACCTTCACCACAGGGGCCAGACAGTTAGTGGTACAGGAGGCGGCGGTCACAATGAAATGCTTCGCAGGATCGTAGAGTTTATCATTGACCCCCATGACCACATTGAGGATCCCCGGCTCCTTGACCGGCTGAGTCACCAGTACCCGTTTTACCCCCTGCTCCAAATATTTCTGCAGCAATTGACTCTGCTTATGTGCGCCGCTCGCCTCTATCACCAGATCACAACCCGACCAATCCCCCTCATCAATAGTGCGATCCTGGGTATAGGCAACCGACTTTCCGCCGACCAACAATCCATGCTGATCAGAACTCAGACCAATACCCCAATGACCATGCACCGAATCAAATTCAAGCAGATGCGCCATCGTGGCTGCATCCCCACCCGGATCATTAACCTTGACGAACTCTAACTCGGACTGCTTCCATCCATTTCGGAATACCAGTCGACCCATCCGGCCAAAGCCATTAATACCTACTTTGATTGACATGCAGCAGATTCCTCTAATTAGCTAGATTCAACGAAACTATCCGTGGTTATACCTAAATTTCAACTCGGGCCACAGCATAATTCATTTTTTTCCCTCGATGCCATCTTTCAGTCATCGCCTAGGATCATCTAGAAAAAATAGCGAACCCTGCAATTAGATAAAAATCAACTCAAGTATCCGGATGCAAGACCGATAGAACTCTTAGGTTTTATTAATTTAGATACGGGCCTATGAAGATAATCTTAGGTGCTCGCTATCAGGTCCAGACCAGCAAAGGGAGGGAATTATGCTTAGCCACTACGAAGATCAAGATGATGAGAAGTTCTGCGTGCTCTCAAATAATTAATCCGCTATTAACGAAAAGCATAAATCAAACAGCAGATCATTCGCTGGATATAAATAAAAAACGGTACTGAATCTGTAAATTCAGTACCGTTTTTCCTGCTCAGAATAATTCACGAAAATAATGAAAGAGCCAAATTAGTGCAGGGTTACGCCAATTAACCGTACCTGTTTACGAAACCGATCGAAGCTATCGCGCAGCGCGGCCAAGGGCAACAAGCTGAAATCTATCGGATCTACCGGCTTGTCGTACCAACTCAGGGTCGCCACCCGCGTCATCAGATCAAACTCGCCCAGCAATGCATCCAGGTAGATCATCACCGCCTCGACCGCCGGATTACCGTCCATATCATCGAGACCATCAAGAAACACCGACAGGTGGTATTCGCCGCCTTCCAAACGCTGACTAAACCAGAACTGATCCAGCGAATACTCGTCATCACCGACACGGATTAACTCCGGCATCGGGTTGATCCGGCCATTGAATGCGATCACCTGAAGCCCATCAATACTAGGGGCTGCATCGACCAGACTTAACACGGCAGCGATAGACTGGGTATAACCATCGCAGCCAATCACCATTTCAATACGATCGTGCTGTTCATTACGCTCAAAATGGAAGGTCAGGTTGTCATCAATGCCTTTTAACTGGTGCTCGTATTGGCTCAACAACCCATGCGCAGACTGCTCGTCGGTTTCCTCCAACAAGCCATCGATGGTGCTAACCACTTCAGACCAGAAAGCCGTTATTTTTTCCAAGTTAGGAATCACAAAACTAGTCATGTACGAGGTACAACAACGCCGGTTTGACCCATGTATTTCCCATTACGATCTTTGTAGGATGTTTCACAAACCTCTTCCGCACCCAGAAACAACATCTGGGCTACGCCTTCATTGGCGTAAATTCTTGCCGGCAGTGGCGTTGTATTCGAAAACTCAAGTGTGACGTGTCCTTCCCACTCAGGCTCCAGCGGGGTGACATTGACAATAATGCCACAGCGAGCATAGGTGCTCTTACCCAGACAGATGGTCAATACATCACGGGGAATTTTGAAATACTCCACCGTCCGCGCCAATGCAAAGGAGTTAGGCGGAATAATGCAGACATCAGCGACTACATCAACAAAACTCTGATGGTCAAAATCTTTGGGATCAACGATCGACGAGTTGATGTTGGTGAAAATCTTGAACTCGTTAGAGCAACGGACATCGTATCCATAGCTGGAGGTTCCGTAAGAAACGATACGCTCATCGCCTTTGGTACGAACCTGACCCGGCTCGAACGGAGTGATCATTCCCTGTTCCAGCGCCGCTTTGCGAATCCATCTGTCTGACTTGATACCCATAGTTCTCTTTAAAATCCCAGTTTGTCTAATTTTCGTACGGATAAACCGCCGTATAATACCCGTAATACAACAAAAATACCGCACTTAATCCCGCAGCCAATAGCGTGCTTAAAAGCGGACTAAACAAGGCTCTTGCTGATGAGAATAAGTGGCCGGTTCCGGCGCTTTCGGATCAATCGTTTTGCACCACTATCTCAGGAAACAGATTGGCATAGTTTTTAGCACGAGCAGCGAGCGAGGCTGCAAGTTTCAGCGCGATATCGCGATAAAGCGCTGCTTCTTCAGAATCAGGTTCGCTGACCAGTGTTGGACAACCCGCGTCGGCCTGCTGCCGAATGGAGAGCTTTAATGGCAGCCGACCCAACAGATCAACCTGATATTTCGCCGCAATCTGCTCTCCACCACCCTCACCGAATATCGGTTCGCTATGGCCACACTGACTGCAGATATGCAGACTCATATTCTCGACGACACCCAAGACAGGCACATCGACTTTTCGGAACATCTCGATCCCTTTCTTGGCGTCCAACAAGGCAATATCCTGCGGAGTGGTGACGATCACAGCACCGGTCAAAGGCGCCTTTTGCGACAATGTCAGCTGAATATCACCTGTACCCGGTGGCATATCAACGAACAGATAATCCAGGTCGTCCCACAGGGTTTGCGTCAGCAACTGCTGCAGCGCACCGCTTGCCATAGGCCCGCGCCACACCATCGGCTGGTCATCATCAACCAGCAAGCTCATCGACATCACTTGAATCCCATGAGCAATCACGGGGTGCATCGCATTGTCTGCCGGCTGGGGTTTAACGCCGGGAGCTATGCCCAGGATCAGTCCCTGACTAGGGCCATAAATATCGGCATCGAGAACCCCTACTCGAGCGCCCTCTGCAGCCAGCGCCAATGCAAGGTTGACGGTAGTCGTCGACTTACCGACCCCTCCCTTACCCGAGGCCACCGCGATAATATTGCGAACAGCATCAAGACTCTTCAGGTTTTTCTGTGCTTTGTGGGCCACGACCGCACTGGCCAGCTCTAGCTCCAACGCCTCAACACCCACAACAGCCAGTACCAAGTCCCGCAACTGGGACACCATCGTGGCGCTAATCGTCTTCAGCGGATAGCCCAGCTCAATCTCCAACAGACAGCTAGAGCCTTCAATCTGGATCGACTTGATCGCTCGAGCTTGCTTGAGACTCTGGTGACTATAGGGCGGGACATAATCAGCGATAGCCGCTTCAACCAGCGACTTCAGATTTGTATTCATCAATTTCCTCACAAACCGGCCGGAACCGGAATAAACCAACTAAAAAAGTCAACTATATCTCAGCATTTCAATAGCGTCACGGATTAATCTAGTTAGCGCCTAACCAGCAATACCGCCGACTCTTTATGCTGGGTGTAAGGAAACTGATCGAACAGCGCCATTCGCTGAATACTGTGAGTCTGAATCAGAGCATCAAGATCGCGCTCAAGGGTGTCTGGGTTACAGGAGATATAGAGAATACATCGATAGTTTTGTACCAGTGCCCGAGTCCCCTCATCCAATCCTGAACGTGGCGGATCGACCAATACCGTAGAGAAGTTATAGCTGTCCAGGTCGATCTCTCGCAAGCGCCGAAAGGGCCGCACTTTATGCATCGCCTCGGTAAACTCCTCGCTGGAAAGACGCGCAATGCTGACGTTATCGATGCCATTAAGCTGCAGATTATACTGTGCTGAATTTACCGAAACCTTGGCGATTTCGGTCGCCAATACTCGATCAAACTGATCGCTTAGCGCCAAGGTAAAGTTGCCATTACCACAGTACAGCTCCAGCAGGTCCCCACCGCAGTTGCGGGTCGCACCCCTCGCCCAGCCAAGCATCTTTTGATTGATCACGGCATTGGGCTGAGTAAAACTATTCTCGACCTGCTGGTAGCTCAATTTCCTGCCATCGATGCTCAGCGTTTCCAGCACCCAATCGCGCCCCAGCACCAGCTTTTGTTTGCGGCTGCGGCCTATCAGATGAATCCCCAGATCGGTTTGCAGTGGCGTTGCAGCATCCAGCCAATCCTGCTGTAACGGACGGTGGTAGAGCAGTGTCACCAGCAACTCACCACTCAGCGTGCTCAGGAAGTCGATCTGAAACAGCCGCCGAGATAACTCGGGTACCGCTTTGATCCGTTCGAGCAGCTCAAACATCACCTTCTGGATTGGCTCTGATACCATCGGGCAGTTATCGATGCGAATCGGCGTATGCTTATCACCCTGGGCAAACATCGCATAAAATAGGTCGTCGCCCTGATGCCACATTCTAAATTCAGCGCGCTGGCGATACTGTTGGAGTGGCGATGCGAAGACCTCCAATTCAGGCGGGGCAAAGCGGGAAAACTGGCTTTTCAGCGCGTCGGCTTTCTCAGCTAACAGGAGTGTATATTGCTCTAGAGTAACTGCATCTATATTCATGTAACAAAACCGGACAGGCAAAAACCGGCATTCTACCAGCCACTGAGTAAGGATTGTTGGTAAATTAGAGCAGGCTATAATTAATCTGACACTTAACCAATTAGAAGTCGTCTTGATCGCCGGTGGCTAGCTGAGCTTGCGCCAACACTCGCCAAGTATCTAGCCTCGAGCGCAGCCCCAGTTTTTCAAGGTAGACCAGATCAATAGCGCCACCCGGATAAGGCGCCCCGCCGTTTTCATACTCGTGCAGCAACGCATCCGCGACATGAACCGCTGTCAACGGACTCCAGATAACCGATCCTATCTCACTGGGGTTTTGATGCATCAACACCGCTTCGACGATGACCGGAGGAATCTTCCATAAACCCAGGATATAGGCCCCCGCTTCGGCATGGGTCACATCAAACAACACCCTTTCCACATCCGCTAACGCACGATTCTTCCGGTGGCAATAATCCACAGCTTTGTTATATTTTACAAAACCGTTCGCAGCCAGCACCAACATCCCAAAGCTGTGCAACAAGCCTCCAACGAAGGCTTGATCGGCATGCTCGCGACTTTCGCCCTCCTCCAGCATAATCGAGCGCGCTAGCTTACCCACCGCAACCGAATGCTCGCGTAACCGTTCAAGATTAAGACCCGTACCACTTTTAGCGCCAGGAAAGGATTCAAACACATGCGTTGCCAACACCATGTCACGAATCTGCCTCACCCCCAATAGGCTAACCGCCTGCTCAAGACTCGCGACACGTCGACGCAAGCCAAAAACTGCAGAGTTAACCAGTTGCAGCAGCTTGGCTGAGATCGCCATATCCTGTTCGATAATATGGGTAATCACCGCAGAGTCCGTCGTATCTTTTTCTAGAGCGCGGTTAAGCTTCTGATAAACGGTAGATGGGGAAGGGAGACGACCCACCCGACCGATTGCTTGCTTGACCCTATCGCTACTGATCATCGACTGGATTTGACAGCTATGGTCGATCGCCTCACGCAGGGAATCAAGATCACAAGGTTTATTGAGCAATTGATGGGCAAAATCGGACGCCTCAACAGAGGAGGTCATGCTGGCATAACCGGTCAGCACGATACGCGCCACGCCTGGTGCGACCTCAACAGCTTGCGCCATCAATTCCGCACCATTCATACCGGGCATCTGCATATCGGTAACCAACACATCAAAAGGATGCTGACGCAACTGCTCTAAAGCATCGGCCCCTGAATTACAAAAGGTCACCTCCCAACGATCTCGCTGACTGCGGAATAAACGCCGATAGCCATCGAGGACATGGGGATCGTCATCAACAATCAATAGCCGTTTTTTTACTATGACAACCTTGGTGCTTTGCGGCTGAGACAAACTGTTCTCCATTAAACGGTCGAAGCCGGTAGAATCAGAGGCATTATTGACCCACCTGCGACGGTAACGAGCACAGGTAGATTAAGCCTGTAGAGCCTACCGCAACAGATGCCGGTTTGTAACTAACGACGAACAGTATACAATTCGCCGACCGGATTGGGAGCGCTACCGCTCTGTATAAAAACGCGCCCAAGACTCTCCAGTTTGAGCTATCGTCACGGAACACCAAGCATTATGTCGACTTCACCTCGTAAAATCCTTGTCACCAGCGCCCTTCCCTACGCCAACGGCTCTATCCATCTGGGCCACCTGCTGGAATATATTCAAACCGATATCTGGGTCCGTTTTCAGAAGAGTCGCGGTGAACACTGTACCTATGTCTGTGCCGATGATGCGCACGGCACTGCAATCATGCTCAAAGCAGAGCAGCAGGGCATCTCTCCCGAGGAGCTGATTGCTCAGGTGAGCGCTGAACACCAAACCGATTTTGCCGATTTTTTTGTTAGCTTCGATAACTACCACTCCACCCACTCTGACGAGAACCTCGAACTCTCCAGTTTGATCTACAATCGCTGCAAAGAGGCGGGCCATATCGCCAGCCGAACCATCACCCAGGCTTACGACCCAGAGAAACAACTGTTCCTAGCCGATCGTTTTATCAAGGGCACCTGCCCTAAGTGCAAAGCTGACGACCAGTACGGGGACAACTGCGAAGCCTGCGGAGCAACTTACAGCCCATCAGAACTGATCAATCCACGCTCCGCCATTTCAGGGGCGACTCCGGTCGATAAAGACTCGGTCCATTTTTTCTTCAAGCTCCCCGATTTTACCGCGATGCTGCAGCAGTGGACCCGAAGTGGCACGCTGCAGGAGGAGATCGCCAACAAGCTAGCGGAATGGCTGGATAGCGGACTACAGGAGTGGGATATCAGCCGGGACGCACCCTACTTTGGCTTCGAGATCCCTGGAGAGCCAGGCAAATATTTCTACGTCTGGCTAGATGCACCTATCGGCTACATGGCCAGCTTCAAAAACCTCTGCGACAGAACCCCCGGACTGGAGTTTGACGACTACTGGCGATCGGATTCACGCGCCGAGCTTTACCACTTTATCGGCAAAGATATCATCAACTTTCACGCCCTATTCTGGCCTGCAATGCTTAGCTGCTCGGGCTTCCGCACCCCCTCTGCGGTGCATGCCCATGGCTTTCTGACCGTCAACGGTAAAAAAATGTCTAAGTCGCGAGGCACTTTTATTAAGGCCCGCACCTACCTCGACCATCTTGACCCTGAATACCTGCGTTATTACTTTGCCGCAAAGCTCAACAACCGAGTGGAGGATCTGGATCTTAACCTGGATGACTTCATCCTCCGTGTAAATTCAGACCTGATCGGCAAAGTCGTCAACATCGCGAGCCGCAGCGCAGGCTTTATCACCAAGAGATACGACGGCTACCTGTCCGACACCTGTAGCGAACCCGAACTGATAAAGCAGTTTGTCGTCGCTGGCGCTGATATTGCCACCCTCTACGAGAATCGAGAATTCGGCAAGGCGATCAAGATGATCATGAATCTGGCCGATCAGGCTAATGAATATATCCATCATCAAGAACCCTGGGCGCTGGCCAAGCAAGAAGGCCAAGGGCAACGTGTCCAAGACGTCTGCTCGGTGGGGATCAATCTGTTCCGGATCCTGATGATCTATCTCAAGCCGGTATTGCCTCAGATGTGCGCCAAGGCTGAACACTTCCTCGATAACGATCTGAACTGGAATGCACTAGAGCAAACCTTGCTAGGCCATCAGATCAACCGCTTCAAACCGCTGATGACGCGGGTCGAACAGGAAAAAATTGATGCGATGACTGCGGCATCCAAAGAATTGGTTGCAAAAGAAACAGCAACAAACGAAACCACGCAGCCAGATAGCGTATCGGAGAGTCCACTGAGCAAAGAACCTATTGCGGAACAGATTGAGTTCGCTGATTTCGCCAAGCTCGACCTGCGCATCGTCCGAATCGCCAAGGCCGAGCACGTTGAGGGAGCCAAGAAACTATTGCGCCTGACACTGGACCTGGGCGGCGAATCACGCAATGTCTTCGCAGGCATCAAGTCAGCCTATTCACCCGAGGATCTAGAAGGCAAGCTCACCGTCATGGTTGCCAATCTGGCTCCGAGGCAGATGAAATTCGGCTTATCCGAAGGCATGGTTCTCGCCGCAGGTCCCGGTGGCAAAGAGCTCTGGATTTTAGAACCACATCAGGGTGCACAAGCTGGAATGCGTGTTTGCTGAAGAAACTGGTGAGTGCAAGGCTCACCATACCCCACCGGTCAATCCATGCCATAGCGCAGCCCCAAGAACGGGCTGCAGCAGCAAAAGAATGGCCCCGCCCAAACAGAACCAACGCATTCTGGCAGCACGGGCACCTACCAGTAGCTCTGTTCTAAACACCACCGGCATCCCCTCAGGCGGGTACACGACCTCTTTAGCGATCTGGTTGGATAGCAGATAGAGGTATAACCCTATCGCTACCGACAGCAGACCGCTGGAGATCACCAGCCACAGCAACAACCGACTGATAACGAGCAGGGCTTGACCGGGATCGAAATGCAGCAACAGTTGGATATCGACCAAGAGCTGCGAAACGATCCCTCCAAGATATAAAAAGATGCCAACCACCACGACCAACAGTACAAACATAGCCACCCGCGCAGCGACACTTCCTTCTCGGTATTCGGCCACAAAGAGACTCCTTTGTGTGAGTGAGGGGGTTTATCTAAGAGCAATACTTTGATAAATATACGCCTAAGCAACCCACGAACAAGTTCCACCCTGGATATTTAATGCTATTCTAGGCCGCAATGGATACCTTGATGCTTTAACAAGCAGGAGAGCACGATTATGAGAGGAACTTGCACGCAGTGGTCAGCACAGATCATTGCACTAGGCCTTGCAGTGATACTGACTGGTTGTTCGAGCAATTCGTACCCACCCTTGGAACGCTCCATATCCAAACAGCCATTCACCACCGATCCGGATCAATACAATTATCTTGTCGGCCCCGGTGATAGCCTCAATATTTTTGTATGGCGCAATCCAGAGGTCTCTCAAAGCGTCACCGTTCGCCCCGATGGAAAAATAACTACGCCACTGGTTGAAGACATCCCGGTCAGCGGACTCACCCCGACCCAGGTCGCGCGTCTGATCGAGGAGAAGCTGAGCATATACATTAAAGAGCCGATCGCTACGGTGCTGGTCGGTGGCTTTATTGGGCCCTATTCCGAACAGGTTCGGATCATTGGTGAGGCCAGCGAACCCCAGTCGCTTTCCTATAAGGAAGATATGACCCTGCTTGATGTGATGATCGCGGTAGGCGGGCTGACCGAATTTGCAAATGGCAACGGCGCCAGTGTGGTCCGAATTATTGACGGCGAACAACGCCAGTTTGGCGTGCGCCTCCATGATCTGGTCCGCGGTGGTGATATCAGCGCCAATGGCGATATTCTTCCAGGGGATATCGTGATCATTCCTGAGTCTTGGTTCTAAGCCCGGAAAACGCTCACTATGCAAGATATTTTAGACCAGCTAAAAACTCTGGTTCTTGGTGTTTGGCTGCACCGCTGGGTAGCGGTGCTTATCGCGTGGCTAGTATGCCTAATCGGCTGGCCTTTTGTGCTCAAATTTCCAGACCAGTATCAGTCCCAGGCGAAAATCTATGTCGATACCCAGTCACTGCTCTCGCCTCTGCTGCGCGGGCTGACGATTCAGACCAACCCGACCCAACAGGTTCAACTGATCGTTAAAACCCTGTTTACCCGGCCCAATCTGGAAAAAATCGCCCGCCTAGCAGATCTAGACATCAAGGCCAAGGACTCGCAGGAGTTCGACCTGGTCATCGCCGAACTCCAGTCCGGGCTCCAACTCAATCAAGCCGGACGCGATAACATCTACCATATCGCTTACTCCAGCAGCTCCGCCAACGAAGCTAAAAATGTGGTCCAGGCTACCCTAACCACCCTGGTGGAAAATACCCTGGGAGACAACCGCAAGGATTCTGACAGCGCTACCGATTTTATCGACCGGCAGATAGCCGAATACGCAACCCGTCTCAACGAAGCCGACAATCGTCTCAAAGAGTTTAAGAAAGCCAACTTTGAACTGATGAGCCCCGATGGCGGCTATTACACTCGTATTCAAAGCCTTAAAGCCACCATCGCCAGCGTAACTCTCGAACTCAATGAAGCCCAAACCAGGCTCAAATCAACCACCCAACAACTGGCTGGCGAACAACCGACGTTTGGCATCATGCAGGACAGCTTTACCCCGCAATTTGGCGTTAGCTCCAGCTTCGACAACCGGATTGATTCGCTCGAGAACAAACTCGACGAACTGCGCCTCAAGTACACCGATATCCACCCGGATATCAGAGAGACCCAGCGGATTATCGATGACCTGAAACGCAAGCGTGATATCGAACTGGAAGAGCGTCACAAGGAGACCGCGCTAATCAACAGCCAGCGTGGCGGCGGCGGACTGAACGAAAATCCCGTTTATCAAGAGTTGAAGCTAACTAAGGCGCGTGAGCAGTCCAATGTTCGCTCACTTCAGGTTCGACTTAGCACCTATGACGAACAACTCAAGCAGCTGCAATCAAAAATCAACAGCATTCCCGATATCGAAGCCGAATTGAAGGCGCTGGATCGGGGTTACCAGATCACCCAGGAAAAGCATAACGAGCTTATGAGTCGTCGAGAATCGGCCCATCTATCCCAACAAGCCGATGCCAGCTCAAATAGCTTCCAGTTCCGGGTTATCGATCCGCCCCGGACACCCACTGCCCCGACAGGGCCTAATCGTCCGCTATTTCTCTCTGGGGTTCTCGTTGTCTCGCTCGCAGCAGGGATCGGTTTCGCTTTCTTGATCAGTCAACTGCGCCCGGTATTTTTCAGTACTAAGCAGCTGAATGCGATCACCGGCTTCCCTGTGCTAGGCTCGGTAGGGGTATATAACAACCCAGATATTAACCGTCGAACCCGCAGACGTTACCACGCTTTTATCGTGCTGATACTGGGATTGCTGGGCTCCTTTTCCGCAATACTACTGCTACAGCTGTTCCCAGACATTAATAATCAGGTCACCGCACTCTTGCCCGATATACCCAGCCAGTTCAATGGGGCTTATCTGAAGGCCAAGCTATTCATCATCAACCTGATCAACCGTTTCTAGGGGAGTGGCATGAGTACTATCGAACGAGCCCTAGAAAAAAAGCGTCAACTGGCCGAAAACAGACGCCGGTTAGAACAGGAACAAGCGGCGCGTGAAGCCAGTCTTCGAGGCGACAATGATCCAACACTAGTTAGCCAAGAGACTGCGTCTCAGGGTATGAGTAACCCTCAACTAACGGCAACTCTCTCAGCGCAGATTCAAGCCTCAGCTAAAGTTCAAGTCGACACCCAGCAACAGGCCGAAGAGGGTAAACATACAGACCCACAGGTCAACATCGACATCAAACGGCTAGAATCGATGGGGATGGTCTCCCCTACCGAAAACTTCACCAAAATCAAGGAAGAGTACCGCTACATCAAACGACCTCTGCTTAATAATGCGTTCGGCCCCGGCTCCAGCACCCTAGATCAACCCAACCTGGTAATGGTTTCGAGCAGCTTCCCCGGCGAAGGGAAGACCTTCACCACTATTAATCTAGCGATCAGCATGGCGATGGAAGAGGATCGCCAGGTGCTCCTGATCGATGCCGATGTGATCAAACCGAGCATCTGTAGCCGACTTGGTATCGACGAACAACCCGGGCTGATGGACTATCTAACCGGCAAGGTCGAGGTAGCGGATATTATCATCAACACTAACATTGCTAACTTGAAATTGATTACCGCTGGCCGGCGCCACCATCACTCCAACGAGATGATCGCCAGCGAGAAAATGAAACGTTTTATGGAGGAGCTATCCGAGCGCTACCCAGACCGTATTGTCATCTTTGATACCTCACCTTTACTGGGTGCCAGCGAGACCAACGTATTAGCGCAGATGACGGGGCAAGCCGTAATTGTCATCGAAGAGAAAAAAACTTCTCATGCTCAGTTAAAGCAAGCACTGAGCCTGTTGAACCCCAACATGGCGATCGGTCTGGTGCTTAACAAATCGCAGGGGAAAAGGGTTAATTATGGCTATTATTACGCGAATTCCTAGCCACCGCCTCAGGCTTTCCTTACTCGGTCTTACCTTGGTTGCAGCACCTGGCTTCGCTGAAGAAACCAAAGATTGGCAGATCAGCCCCTCGCTGCAGCTGGGTGTCGATTACAGCGACAACCTCAATCTGGCCGCCAGCGATCAAACAGAAACCTTTTTTGGCACTCTGACGCCCGGTATCTCCATTAATCGTCAAGGACGCTATCTACAGCTTGGCCTTGACTACAACCTAGCATTGGTTGATTACAGTTCAGAGACGCGTAGTGACAGCTATTTTCATCGCTTGAATGCTTTTGCCGATGCTGAGCTGGTAGAGGATCATCTTTTCGTTAATACCCAAGCCGGTGCCAGCCAGCAGCTAATCGATAACCGTAGCGCTGGCAATATCGACCCACGGCTTTCGCCCGATGCTTTCACTAACACCTTCAGTTTTACGATCACACCCAGCTGGCGCCAACGGATAGGCGACTATACCGACATCAATCTCAGCGCCGGTTACGATGCGGTGATCTACCAGAACGGAGCCGAAGATAGCGAGGGGGTAAGCTACAGCCTCTCTTTTGACACCCGTGCCAACCCCAACAAGATCTACTGGACCCTACAAACCCGTAAGGACAACGCCAAGTCCAGCAACTCTAACAGTACCCTGGAAAAAAACGACTTCGCCCAGCTGCAATTGGGATATCGTCATAGCCAGCAACTCGACCTGAGGGTCGGCGGCGGCTACAGCGACAGCTATATAGACAATCCCACCGATACTAACATCGCTTCAGGCACCTCATTTTGGTCTACAGGTCTGAGTTGGAATCCGAGCCCTCGCACCTCACTCGATCTTAATTACAGCAATAAGCTGCAAAGCGCCAGCCGCGGCGCTGTACTCACCCACAGACGTAAACGCGGGACACTCTCGCTCTCATATCAACAGAATCTGAGCAGTGTGCGCCAGGAGCAGCTACAGAACGTTTCTCCCGGCAGAGATCAACAACTTATAGATTTTATTGGCAACAACACCTCGCTCAATGAGGGACGGTTTATCAGCGAGGCCCTTAAAGCCAACTACAACTATAGCTTCAGAAAAAGTAGCTTATCGCTGGAGCTCTCGAGTCAGAGTCGAAAATTTCAAGATCTGAGTAACCGGGTGGAGGAAGATGTGGGAGTTAATGTAGGCTGGTCATTACAGCTATCAGCTCGCAGCTCGATGGATATCAGCTATGATTGGTCGGTACTTGAACCCAACACCAATGCAGTTTCTCTCGCCCGCGATTACCGCAGCGGTGTCAATCTGGGAATGAATCGGAAACTGAGTCCAGACACGGCTCTAGCGCTCTATATTCGTTATAACGAGCAGCGCTCCGATGAAGTCAGCCGTCAGTTTGAAGAGTACGGTAGCGGCGCCAGCATCAGTCACAGTTTCTAAGAGACCCCACATGTACACATCCCATTTTGGCCTCATCACCAAGCCTTTTCAGCTGAGTCCAGACCCCGATTTTTTCTTTTCCAGCTCCGGCCATAAGCGGGCGATGTCCTATCTGCAATACGGGTTAGGGCAGGGCGAAGGTTTTATCGTCGTCACCGGCGAGATTGGTACCGGTAAAACGACGCTGATGCGCAACCTGCTGAAGGATATAGACCAAGAGCGGATTATTGCCACTCAGCTGGTTACCACCAAGCTCGAAGCCGACGATCTGCTCCGGTTGATCTGCAGCTCCTTCGGGCTACCGGCTGAAAACAAGGCTAAAGCCATTCTTTTGCAGCAATTTCAGGACTTCCTGCTCTCGGCACACAAAGCGGGTAAACGGGTGTTACTGGTGGTCGACGAGGCCCAGAACCTCCCCCCCAGCGCTATCGAAGAGCTGCGCATGCTCTCCAATTTCCAGCTGACAGACAGTCCGCTACTTCAAAGCTTTTTGCTGGGTCAGCCTGAACTCAGAGGGATCATCCAGCGCCCGGATATGGAGCAGTTTCGCCAGCGCATCATCGCCTCCTGCCACCTCAAACCACTGGAGGCACGGGAGGTGAAAGAGTATGTGCTCTGGCGTCTGTCAATCGCAGGCTGGGCCCAAAACCCTAAGTTCACCGATATCACCTTTGCCGTTATCCATGGCCACACCGGCGGTGTTCCACGGCGGATCAATATTTTCTGCGATCGACTGCTACTATTCTGCTACTTGGAAGAGCTGACGACTATCACTGTCGATGCGGTCAATACAGTAGCTGCGGAACTGAGTGAAGAGCTCAATCCACGGTTTGAGCAACAACGGGCGCCCGTCGTGGTACCTATGCCCTCGCCGGGCTATACCGCGGCCTCAACACCAGCCCCTGTTGCAGAAACGCCAGCCTTTGCAGGGCAGTCGATGGATCAACTACAGGAGATTGAGCAGAAGATTTCTATGATCAATAATTTTCTCAACCACACTCTGGAAGAGAAACTGGAACTGATACGTACTCTTGATAAAAAATTGAAGCACAAAATCAATCAATTGGTAGATTAAAACCTCAAAAATAGGCCTTTCAAATTGACCCTGCAAGATCGGTTAAGCAGCCGATCCTGGCCCGCGAGGCGACTAAGCGCTTTTTGCTCTTTCTTTTAACTCTTTCTCACTGAGAATATTGATCAAACAACAACGGCAGATCCTGCTGGGTCTGCAGGTAATTATCCTGAAAAACCTCGCCCAGCTCCTGACAAGCAGCCCGCTGCTTCGGGTCTAAATTACGGTCACCGCCCAGCAATCGTTGTGGCCCCAAAAGCGCCTCTATGCCAGCCTTATTCTCCTGCAGCAGCTGAGCGACCTGCGCTGATTCAAACAGCTACTGGAACTCGGCACGGTGCTCTGATCGTAACTGGCTCAGCAACTGCTGCTGAGCTACTTCAGACGCGTAGTTTGAGACCACACTACTGTTGCAAGCGGTTCTCTCAAAGCGCTGCAGCTGATCGGTATAGATCAACAGCTCAACAGCGGCAAACTTCAACCTCTCCAGGAGCCCTGTAGAGCCCTGCCCCCAACTCAGCGATGAGGCCAGTAAACTGAACGCCAACAATCCCTGTGTTAGGTAGCTCATTGCAAAGTTTTCCCTGCACCCGCATCGACACGCCAGACTGCGCCTGCACTTTTTTTGTCGATCCTATCAAGCATCGCCTCGTGCGCAGCTAACTCCTGGGGGCAGGCACTGATTATCGGTAATGCAAACTCCCCCGCCTCAACCTGCCGCACAGCACTGGCCACACCATCGGTTTCGCCACTGTGTCCGAGCAGCAGACTGGTCTGGCCACCCGTCATCATCAAATAGACGTCGGCCAGGATCTCTGAATCCAGCAACGCCCCGTGCAGGGTCCGCTGTGAATTATCGATCATGTAGGTTTTACACAAAGCATCCAGGGTATTACGTTGACCAGGCCGCATCTTCCTTGCCAGTGCCAGGGTATCCAGCACAGTAGCTAAATCGCTAACTCGGCCATTGCCGGATCCTGCAAGTTTAAACTCGTGATTGAGGAAACCGACATCAAACGGGGCGTTATGAATGACGAGTTCACCACCACGGATAAATTCTATAAACTCACCCATCACTTCTTTAAATAACGGTTTATCAGACAAGAACTCTGCGGTCAGACCGTGGATCGCAACGGCCTCTTCAGGTACATCCCGCTGCGGATTGATATAACGGTGATAGGTACGCCCGGTCAGGCGTCGGTTGATCATTTCAACACAGCCGATCTCAATGATCCGGTGCCCCGCCGCAGGCTCTATCCCGGTGGTTTCAGTGTCCAGTATTATCTGTCTCATCACGACTCCTGCAATTTTTTTCAGGCCATCTAAACGGCCGAAGCCGGCTATCTTATCACAGCCTGAATGACTACAATGCCGCCCTGCAGAGGAGATCGACGTTGAACGAGAGCAAACAGATTCAGGTATACACCGACGGTTCCTGTCTGGGTAATCCAGGCCCGGGTGGTTATGGCGCATTGCTGATCTACAAGGGCCATCGCAAAGAACTTAGCCAGGGATTTACTCTGACCACTAACAACCGGATGGAGTTGCTCGGTGCGATCGAAGCGCTGGCATCACTCAGCGAATCTTGCCAAGTAATACTCACGACCGATAGTCAATATGTACGCCAGGGGATCACCCAATGGATCCATGGCTGGAAGAAAAAAGGTTGGAAAACCGCAAATAGACAACCGGTCAAAAATGTTGACCTGTGGCAACGCCTAGATACCCTTAACCAGCAGCACCAGGTCGAATGGCGCTGGGTCAAGGGTCACAGTGGTCACCCTGAAAATGAGCGTGTCGATGACCTGGCACGTGAAGCAGCCGAGGGTAGTAGATTACTCGAAGACAAAGGTTTTTCAGCCTGAAATCTTGCCGTTCAGGCACACACTGACGCGACTCCGGCTCTATACCGTCAATTCAGCCCCTAAAAATCGATTATTGATAACCTGCCGCACCTGCTCGTCGTGCTCGAGGGTATAGTCGATAAATGCTTGTGCCGCGGGCGACAAACGCTTATCCCTAGGATGCACCAAGCACCAAGTACGAACGATGGGAAAGGTTTCCATATCCAAACTCACCAAACACCCCGTTGCCAGCTCCAGCGCCATACTAAAACGTGACAGGATAGAGACCCCTAAGCCCGCCATCACTCCCTGCTTAATCGTTTCGCTATCACCCAATTCCATGGTTCTTGACAGGGTGATGTTATTTTCCCGCAGATGGTCTTCGATCGCTTTACGCGAACCCGAGCCTTTCTCACGGGTCAGAAACCGCTCCTTGGCTAAAGCAGTTATAGGTATCCGTTTCTGACCTGCCAGTGGATGCTCTGCTGCGACTACCGGGAACATCGGATTATCCAGAATTGGATAAACCTTGAGCTTTATATCCTTGGGAACCTGCGCCATCAGTACCAGGTCATCCTCGTTATTGATCAGGCGTTGCACCACCCTGTCCCTATTGATCACCACCAGACTGATATCAACATCGGGATAACTGCGATTAAACTCTCCGATCAGATGGGGAGCAAAATACTTGGCACTGGTCACTGTCGCAATCTTTAAGCTACCGTGCATCCCCCCCTTCATCTGCGTCAGCGCCATCTCCAGACTATCGAGCCGGGCAAACATATCTTCACAAGCCTGCTGCAGCTCCCGACCGGCATCGGTGAGATAGAGTTTTTTACCAATGTATTCAAACAGCGGCAACCCCACGTGCTCTTCAAGCTGCTTAATCTGAATACTGACCGCAGGCTGGGTCAGGTGCTTCTCTTCTGCCGCCCGGGTATAACTCAGATGACGAGCAACACACTCAAACAATGCCAACTGGCGCAGGGTCATTTTCATAATCAAGACTCTTGGTATGACAGTTACAGAGGCAAAAAAGGGGCTAATAAGCCCCTTTTAGATTCCGAGCAGACGGCTTGCGTCAACCAACAAACTTGATCATCACCCCGGCAGCTACCGCCGAACCGATAACACCGGCAACATTGGGTCCCATCGCATGCATCAGCAGGAAGTTTTGCGGATTGGCTTCTAGCCCAAGCTTGTTCGATACCCGAGCTGCCATAGGTACCGCAGAGACCCCAGCCGAACCGATCAGCGGATTAATCGGTGTACTAGAGAATTTATTCATCACTTTAGCCATCAATATTCCTGCGGCAGTTCCTATCGCAAAGGCAACCATCCCCAGCACCAGAATACCCAGGGTATTCAAGTCCAAGAACTTATCCGCACTGAGCTTAGAGCCTACCGATAAGCCAAGGAAGATGGTGACGATATTGATCAGTGCATTCTGCGCTGTATCGCTGAGTCGCTCGACCACGCCGCATTCGCGCATCAGATTACCAAAGCAGAACATCCCCAGCAGCGGTGCCGCATCGGGAAGCAACAACGCTACCAATATCAGCAGCACCAGTGGGAAGAAGATCTTCTCGGTCTTGCTAACGTGGCGCAACTGAGACATCTGTAACTTGCGCTCTGCTTCGGTCGTCAACAGGCGCATGATCGGCGGTTGAATCAAGGGTACCAGCGCCATGTAGGAGTATGCAGCTACAGCGATCGCACCCAACAGATGCGGCGCCAGCATACTTGCCACATAGATCGCCGTCGGCCCATCAGCGCCACCGATAATGCCGATAGCTGCTGCGTCTTTGATGCTGAAGTCCATGACGCCTATCGAGGTCAAGCCTACGGCACCCAGTACCGTGGCAAAGATGCCGAACTGCGCTGCAGCGCCCAAAAACAGCGTTTTTGGGTTTGCCAACAGCGGACCGAAGTCGGTCATCGCACCCACGCCCATAAAAATAAGCAGGGGGGCAGCACCGCTGGCAATCGCAACTGTATAGAAGTTATACAGCATGCCGTTATTGAAACTGGCGTCCTGCGCAGTCTGCACCGCCAGTAGGTGCGAAGCCGCATCGGCATTGGCATAGGCAACTTTAATGGCCTTAGCACCGGCATCCGCGTCCAGGCCAACTGCCTGGGCCAAGGCGCTAAGCACCTCTGGAGCACCCAGGTGCAGCGCATTTTCAACCGCCGAGAAGGCTATCCCCGCTTCGGGAATATTGGCGAGAATTCCACCAAAGCCGATAGGAACCAGCAGCAGCGGCTCAAAGTTTTTCTTGATCGCCAGGAACAGCAGCAACAGGCCTACCGCGATCATAAACGCCTGGCCCAGTTGCAGGTTATAGATACCCGAACTGGTGAACAGCAGGATTAACTTTTCCATTATCGTTCAGCCCTTACGCCAGAGACAGCAGGGTATCACCCACCGCCACTGAATCACCGTCTTTAACGTCGACGGAGGTCACCGTTCCGCCGTTGGCAGCACGCACTTCGGTTTCCATCTTCATCGCTTCAAGAATAATGAGTACATCACCTTCCTGAACCACTTCACCCACGGCAACTTCGACCTTCCAGATATTTCCCGCCAAGGGTGCCAGAACCGGCTCACCGACGGCTGCTGCAGGTGCTGCTGAGGCAACAGCGGCAGCAGGAGAACCCCCAGCAACGGGGGCAAGTGCGGTGACATCACCGCCTTCAGAAACCTGAACCACATAACTCTGGCCGTTTACGTTGACGGTATAGACCTCTTCTTGAGCTGCGGTTTTAGACGAGGCAGGGGCTGCAGCTGCCTGTGCAGATTCAAGCGTTGGCGCAGGCTCGAAAGCTGAGGCGTCGCCACGATTTTGCAAGAACTTAAGTCCAATTTGCGGAAACAGCGCGTAGCTCAACACATCGTCGATCTCACGCTCGCCCGACTCAAGCCGGAAGCCGGTCTCTTTGGACAGTTTACGCAGTTCCTCAGTCAGCTTCGCCAACTCGGGCTCAAGCAGATCAGCGGGGCGACAGGTAATGGGCTCAGCACCGTCAAGCACACGTGCTTGAAGCTCCTTGTTAAAGGGCGCCGGGGCTGCGCCGTATTCGCCTTTGAGGATACCGGCGGTCTCTTTGGAGATACTCTTGTAGCGCTCGCCAGTCAGGACGTTCAGAACCGCCTGGGTACCTACGATCTGAGAGGTTGGAGTCACTAACGGGATAAGGCCTAAATCTTCACGTACACGAGGGATTTCAGCCAGCACTTCGTCAAACTTACCTGCCGCGCCCTGCTCTTTAAGCTGGCCTTCCATATTAGTGAGCATGCCACCGGGCACCTGAGCAACCAGAATGCGCGAATCGGTACCCTTCAGTGAGCCTTCAAACTGTGCGTATTTCTTGCGAACTTCACGGAAATACGCCGCGATCTCTTCCAATGCTGCCAGGTTCAAACCGGTATCACGATCGGTACCCGCCAGGGCTGCAACCACAGACTCGGTGGCACTGTGGCCGTAGGTCATCGACATCGATGAGATAGCCGTATCGACACGATCGATACCCGCTTCAACCGCCTTGAGGATAGTCATATCTGACAACCCTGAAGTCGCGTGGGCATGCAGCTGCACCTCAAGATCGGTTTGTGCTTTAAGCCGCGAGACCAGATCGAAGGCATCGTAAGGCGTCAGGATACCGGACATGTCCTTGATGCAGATCGAATCAGCGCCCATATCTTCCAAACGTTTGGCGTAATCAACCCACATCTCGGTAGTGTGCACCCGGCTCTTGGTGTAAGAGATCGTGCCCTGGGCATGACCCTCGAACTTTTTAACCGCCTTGAGCGCGGTCTCCAGGTTACGCGCATCGTTCATCGCATCGAAAATACGGAAAACATCCACCCCGTTGGTCTTGGCGCGTTCAACAAACTTGGTAACCACATCGTCTGCATAATGGCGGTAGCCAAGGATATTTTGAGCCCGAAACAGCATCTGCTGTTTGGTGTTAGGCATCACTTTTTTCAGTTCGCGAATACGCTCCCAAGGATCTTCGCCGATAAAACGGATGCAGGAGTCGAAGGTCGCGCCACCCCAGCTTTCCAGTGACCAATAGCCGACTTGATCCAGTTTGGCCGCGATTGGAAGCATATCGTCCAAGCGCAAACGGGTTGCAAACAGCGACTGATGCGCATCGCGCAGCACAACATCGGTAATTCCCAACGGTTTTTTAATATCGGTCATGGTAGTAGGCCTTGTTATATTCCGAGAGTCTGTAAAAACTGAGCGAATCGATTCAGCGTGGGTGACGCGATCGATATTGTTTGATCGCTGCCGAGAGCACTGCCACTAGCTGACTATCATCCGCCGCCGCTGGCGCAGCCACTGCGGCAGCCTTTCTCGACTTAGCAGCTACGGGAGCGGGTTCAGGGATATATCTAGTTACCAGACGCGACATCAATCCGGTAGCGAATACCAACAGAGTCAGAAACACGAACACAAAGCCCATGCCGAACATCATCAGGTTCAAACCTTCATTTATCAGGTTGTTTGGTTCCAAAACCTATTCTCCTGCCGTCGATTGAAGCGCTGTTATCAGCTCTGCCTATGGATCATGCGAGCTGGCTATTATTTGAGTGGCTACAATAGCCTGAGATCAGCATAATATATAATGAATATTATTGATGGAACCTATAAACAAAAGCTTATGCTTAATCATCACAGTACAAATTTTCCTCTGAAGATCTCCTCTTTTCCCGTCGCTGCCCGTGGTCATTACGGGCCGAACCTGCAGCTCGAATAGGAAAGGCGAAACGACGCCGCCAATTCCGACCAATAGGCGTGGCTGCATAAGTTTCTTTCGTGGCTGCAACCACCCAAAAAGCACCTCGATTGGATTTGGAACGCTCTCCCCAGCGCTCGAACAGCATCATTCGCTGCATCCAACGCACCCCCTGCAATGGCGGTCTGTAGAAGCCAGATTCAACCCGGTCACACTTCATCTCCAGCAGGCGCAACCAATCCTGAAGCCGCCAATAAGTCATAAAACGACCAGACCAGGGAATCTGCTCACGTCGTTTATAGCATAACCGCTGCAGCCCCCAAAAACTCAGCGGATTAAACCCCACCACCAGCAAGCGCCCGCCCGGACGCAAGATACGCACGGCTTCCCGAAGCGCCTGGTGCGGGCTACAGGCAAAATCAAGCGAATGATGCAAAACAACGGCATCAACACACTCACTGGCAATAGGCAGATTTTCCATCTCACCTATCACCGCCTCTTCGGGCATCCCCAGGGCAATCCGCGGTGCCAATTTAAAGCAGTGACTGGCTGCAGCCGGCTTAGTCAGATCGATGTGTTCAACAGCACTAACCTGCAGCAGATGGTAGCCATAGAGCTTGGGCATCAATCGATCCAAAACCTGGCACTCTCGCGCCAATAGCTGCTGGCCTAATTCCGTTTCAAACCATTGATTAAGCCCATCCTGGAGCTCGACCAAAGGAGGATACTCGAATTCTTTGAATAAGGTCACGCAGGCCCCTGGCTTGAAGAGAAGCAGCCAACTCTAGCTTCTGAAGAAAACGCTCTACAGCCTAGCCTGTCAGTGGAATCGGCAGTGTTCATAGATAGATCCGTTTAAAATATTTTAGCGCGCCTGCTGAACATCTAGAGGGTAAACCGTATAGATAGTGCAATCTTTAATCTCCCAGCACAACAAAACACACTCAGAAATCAGCCCCTTAAATGCACAAGTGCGACACCTGGGTATAATTAGAAGGGCAAATCCAAACCAACTGCCAGCTCACAGGCCTTTCGATTTACCCAAAACCCGCGTAAATTTAGACTCTTTAATGCTGATTAATCGAGGCTCGCATGTTTCAGCTCTATCCATTACGCGCATTTCAAGACAACTACATCTGGATGCTGCAGCACCCCTCCCATCCGGGCTTGGCCGTTGCTGTTGATCCAGGACAGAGTGCGCCTGTGGAGGAGTGGCTCAAACGGCACCATCTGAAGCTGGCAGCAATATTGGTTACCCACCATCATCCAGACCACACCGGCGGAATTCAACAACTAGCCGATCCCGAAATCCCCGTTTACGGCCCCGTCAACTCGCCCTTCAAAGGAATCACCCTGCCGGTTAGTGATAACGACCGGATAGAGCTGCTGGGACAGAGCCTGAGGGTCAAGTCGGTTCCCGGTCACACCCTCGATCATATTGCGTATTATACTGACGGCGCTCATGCTGAAAACCCAAACCAAAGCCCTTCGCTCGAGCCTGATACCCCCCAACTCTTTTGCGGCGATACCCTATTCATTGCCGGCTGTGGACGTTTATTTGAGGGCAGTGCTGAGCAACTGCAACAGGCAATGTTTTTTTTCCGCGGCCTGAATGATCAAACCCAAGTTTGTTGCGCCCATGAATACAGCCTCTCTAACCTCAGCTTTGCTACTGCGGTTGAGCCGGACAATGTCGCAATCCAGATCGCGACTGAACGCTGCCGAAAGTTGCGTTCCGAAGGCTTAGCTACGGTTCCCGGCCAGATCGGTGAAGAGAAACAGATCAATCCCTTCATGCGTTATGACCAGCCCAGCGTCATCCAATCTGCTGAGCGCCTGAGCGGAAAGAAGCTGACAAACGATGCTTTAGTACTCGCAGCAATCAGGCAATGGAAAGATCATTTCTAGAACTTGCATTAGCATCCTATACGCTAGCGCTTGACCCTTTCCTGCACCCTCCATAAACTGCTCGTTTTCCAAGAAGTCGTAAAGGAACTACGATCTCTTGATCTCATCAGTATCAGTTACCGAGGTGGACGTTGAACAGAGTATCTAAACACCTGAACAGCGTACTTATAGGTTCCCTGTTAGGATCGCTACTCGTCGGCTGTCAGGCTCTCGCTCCTCGATCTACAACGGGGGTTGTCGAGACCAGCAGCCGGAGCATTACTCAGCACTCCGAACACAGCCTTAGTCAGTCAAGCGTAGAGTCGGCTCTCGATCTACCCGTAATCACCCCTGCCTATGAGCAGTTTGCCGACGAGTCGACAACCGATGTCGATCCGTTACTACCCGCTGGGGTTAATCCTGAAGAGGTACTGAGCGAAGATGGCCAAGTACCTACAGCATCCAGCGACATCTCTCTTGATCCCGATCTCTGGCAACTGACTCGCGAGAATTTCGGTTTGGATCACGGCCTCGATAACCCTCGCATCCAGGCGCAGTTGAACTGGTACAGCAGGCACCCTCGATACTTAGACCGTATGGCAGACCGGGCTCGACGCTACTATCACTACGTGCTGCACCAAACTATCGAGCGCGGCCTGCCCTCCGAACTTGCACTGCTACCTATAGTCGAAAGCGCTTACGACCCTTTTGCCTATTCGCATGGTCGCGCGGCAGGCCCCTGGCAGTTCATCCCGATGACCGCTAAACGTTTTCAACTCAAGCACAGCTGGTGGTACGACGGCCGCCGCGACATCCAGGCATCGACGACCGCAGCACTGGATTACCTGGAACTACTCAACAACCGCTTCGACGGTGACTGGTTATTAGCGCTTGCAGCCTATAATGCGGGCGGCGGCAATGTCTCCAAGGCGGTACGCAAAAACCGTCAACGGAATCGACCCATCGATTTCTGGTCTCTGGATCTGCCCGATGAAACCAGCGCCTATGTGCCTAAATTGATTGCCCTGGCCAAACTATTCGACAGCCCAGAGAGTTACGGCCTGACGCTCAAGTCACTGCCCAACCAGCCCTACTTTGCAGCCATTGAAACCGAATCTCAGATCGACCTGGCCAAGGCCGCCGAGCTGGCCGGCGTCACGATCGAAGAGCTATACCTGCTCAACCCCGGTTTTAACCAGTGGGCCACCGATCCTGACGGCCCCCATGAACTGCTGGTTCCAATCGCTCAGGCGGAAATTTTTCAACAGGCACTACAAGCCTACCCTAGCGATAAGCGGGTCAGCTGGGCACGTTACAAGATCAAGCCCGGCGACAACCTGATCACCATCGCAAAAAACAACAACACCACCGTCGATACCCTGCGTAGCACCAACTCGATCAGTGGCAACAGGATCAGAGCCGGGCAGATGCTGCTGATCCCCCAGGCTTCCCAGCAGGCTAAAAGCTACGTTTATAGTAAGGGGCAGCGGCAGGTCAAACAGAATCAACGTATCGCGCTGCGCTCCGGCAAAGATAAACTCGCTTATAGCGTTCGCTCTGGCGACAGTTTCTGGGAGATCTCACGCAAATACGGCGTTGCGGTCAGAGAACTTGCAGCCTGGAACCAGATGGCACCTGGTGACCCACTCAAAATCGGCCAGAAGCTAGTGATCTGGCAACCCGCCGGTACGGTTTCAAGCCAAACGCTGGTAGCGAGCGGCTCCGATCGCCAAGTAATCAGAAAAATCGGATATAAAGTCCGCAATGGCGAGTCCTTTGCATTAATTGCCGATAAATTCAACGTTAATCTCAATGATATTAAGCGCTGGAACAGCGCAGCAGCCAAAGCAAAATACCTCAAACCTGGGCAATCACTGACCCTCTATGTTGATGTTACCCGGCTGCGTTAAGGCAGCTTATGCGCCTAAGGAACTCCCCTGCTCCATCTGAGTCAGAGTTCTAGCCTCGCTCAACCGGGCTCGAAAATTTGAGCCAAAGTCTGCTAAGCTCGCCAGATCAGACGCAGGCTGTTATAACAAACTCCGTCTTTATTCATCGTGTTAAGGATTTTCGGCATGGTTGCCAGCACCCGTTCGCTCTCGATTCTACTCTCGCTGTTATGGGTTTCGCTATTCACCCCCTTGGCGGCCTCTGCTGCGTCGGCTGGGTTGCCACCCCAACACGGCATCGCCATGCACGGCCAGCCTAAATACAGCGCCGATTTTAGCCATTTTGATTACACCAACCCCGATGCGCCCAAGGGCGGCACGATTCGACGCTGGGCACTGGGTACCTTTGATAGCTTCAACCCCTTTATCATCAAGGGCACCGCTGCGGATGATCTGGGGTTGATCTACGACAGCCTGATGACCAAAGCCGAAGATGAACCCTTCTCGCAATATGGCTTGCTGGCCGAATCGGTCGAACTCCCCAAGGATAGAAGCTGGATCACCTTTCATATCCGTCCCCAGGCCCGTTTTAGCGATGGCCAAGCGGTTACCAGTGCCGATGTGATCCATACCTTTAAACTACTGCGCGAACAGGGCAACCCCTTCTATCGCGCCTATTACGCCGACATTCTCAGCATTGATGCGCTGGACGATAAAACCGTCAAGTTCAGGTTCAAGAAGGGCGAAAATCGTGAACTGCCGCTGATCGTGGGTGAAGTCGCGATTCTACCCAAGCACTATTGGCTGGATCGTGATTTTTCCAGCCCCGGGCTCGAGATCCCCATCGGCTCTGGCCCCTATCGCATCAGCGCCTTCGATGCAGGGCGCTCGCTCAGCTACCAACGTCGAGAGGATTACTGGGGACGGGATTTGCCGGTCAATCGTGGTCGTCATAATTTTGGTCAGATCCGTTATGACTACTACCGTGATAGCACCGTGGCGCTGGAAGCTTTCAAGGCTGGTGAATACGACTTCCGCCAAGAGACCTCATCGAAAAACTGGGCCACAAGCTATACCGGCCCGATGTTTGACAGCGGCGCAATCATCCGCCAGGAGATTCAGCACGCCAATCCGACCGGAATGCAGGCGTTCATTTTCAACAGCCGCCGTTCACAGTTTGCAGACAGTCGGGTGCGCCAGGCACTTGCCTACGCCTTTGATTTCGAGTGGACCAACAAAAACATCTTTTATAACGCCTATACCCGCACCCACAGCTACTTCTCCAACTCGGAGATGGCTGCTAGCCAACTCCCGACCCCGGAAGAGCTGAGCATTCTCGAACCGATTCGCGATCAACTGCCCGCCGAGGTGTTCAGCCAGGTTTACCGCGCCCCGTCCAGCAACGGATCGGGCAACATCCGCACCCAGATACGTCAAGGCATGCGCCTTCTCAAGCAGGCGGGCTGGGAGGTCAAAAAAGGCAAGCTGGTCAATGCCCGGGGGGAACCCTTCAAATTCGAGCTGCTGCTGGTGCAGAAGGAGTTTGAACGTATCGTTGCGCCGATGTTAAACAACCTTGAGAAGATGGGTATTGAAGCCCATATCCGGATCGTCGATGTGTCGCAATACATCAACCGGATGCGCAGCTTTGACTTCGACATGATGGTTTACAGCTATGGCCAATCGAACTCACCCGGTAACGAGCAGCGTGAATTCTGGCACTCGTCGATGGCCAACATCGAAGGCAGTCGCAACCTGATCGGGGTTAACAACCCCGCCGTCGACTACCTGATTGAACAGGTGATTGCCGCGCCCGATCGTGAACAACTGGTACTGCGGACCCGCGCGCTAGACCGGGTATTACAATGGAACCACTACCTGATCCCGCAGTTCCATATCAGCAGTTACCGCGTTGCCTACTGGGATAAACTGGCCATGCCAGCGATCCGCCCGCAGTACTCGCTAGGGTTTGACAGCTGGTGGCTTAAAGCAGCTGAAACCCCCCATTCTAACGCTAACAAAGGGAATGCCAGCCACTGATGGCCGCTTACATCCTCAGGCGCTTGCTGCTGATTATTCCGACCCTGCTCGGAATCCTGACCATCAACTTCATCATTATCCAGGCCGCCCCCGGCGGCCCGGTTGAGCAGACCCTGGCGCATCTGCAGGGACTCAACGTCGATGCCACCAGCCGGATCGGTAGCGCGCTGCAGACCGACATGGCGCAAGCAACCGCCAGCGGTGAAGGCAGCGGCTATCGAGGCGCACAGGGGCTCGATCCGCAGCTGGTTGCCGATATAGAAAAACTCTACGGCTTTGATAAACCAGCGCCAGAGCGCTTTCTGCTGATGCTCAAGAACTACCTGCTGTTTGATTTCGGCAATAGTTTCTTCAGCGATAGACCGGTACTGGATCTGATTATTGAAAAGCTGCCGGTATCGATCTCTCTCGGGCTCTGGGCCACCCTGATCACCTATCTGGTATCGATCCCGTTGGGAATCAAAAAAGCGGTTAACGACGGCACCCCCTTCGATGTCTGGAGCAGCAGCGCGATCATCGTCGGTTATGCGATCCCCAACTTTCTATTTGCGATCCTGCTGATCGTGCTGTTCGCCGGCGGCACCTACTTCGACTGGTTCCCGCTGCGCGGTTTGACCTCGCCCAACTTCGATGAACTGAGTTTTTGGGGCAAGATCGGCGACTACTTCTGGCATATAACCCTACCGGTGATCGCCTCGGTGATCTCCAGTTTCGCCACCCTAACGATGCTGACCAAAAACTCCTTTCTGGACGAAATCAACAAGCAGTACGTACTCACCGCGCGTGCCAAGGGACTCACCGAAAACAGGGTGCTCTACGGCCATGTCTTCCGCAACGCCATGTTGTTGATCATCGCGGGGATGCCTGCGGCGCTGATTAGCATATTCTTTACCGGCTCGATGCTGATTGAAGTAATTTTCTCCCTCGACGGTCTCGGTCTGCTGGGGTACGAGGCGGTTATTAACCGTGACTACCCGGTGATCTTTGGCACCCTATACATCTTTACCTTGATCGGCCTGCTGCTGAAACTGGTCTCAGATATCACCTATGTACTGGTCGATCCACGGATCGACTTTGAGAGCAGGGAGCACTGAGCATGGCGGCCATAAACCGACCCTTGATAACAAGCCCGGTGATCTCTGGCACCCTACTCTTTGCTACCGCCTTCACCCTGATTGGCCTGCTGCTGAAACTGGTCTCGACTATCACCTCAGTACAAGCCACCTATGTACTGGTCGATCCACGGATCGACTTCGAGAGCAGGGAGCACTGAGCATGGCGGCCATAAACCGACCCTTGATAACAAGCCC
>CAXBEA010000021.1:0-44477 GCA_963974645.1 uncultured Neptunomonas sp.
GAATGGGTGATCGGATTAAACCGGAATCAGTGATCGGAATGGGCCAGAATATGCAGATGCCCTTGCTTGTCATTAATTACTTTAAAGTCATCAATATCTATCATCATAATCGACAGGGAACTTTTAGAGCGCTGATGCTCTTTCAGCATCCTATCGATAGAGAAATCGAACACACTGCGCACATAAAGACCCGTTAACGCGTCACGCGTTGCCAAGTCAGCTGCTTCTTCAATCCGCAAATCATCAATAATCTTAGGGTTGGAAATATCTCTAGAAACATTAGAAAGATAATCGAGAGCCGCAACCATCATCCCCATATCACGACCAAGCTGTCTCTCAAGATCTGTTCTATGGGTGATGATGTTATTCCACAGGTTTTTTGCTTTTTCTTCACTGTAGTTTTCATGAGTCATTCTGAACATCAGTTCAGAGAAGGAGTGTGCGATAGAGGATTCCAGGTACTCTTGTAAAAGCTCTGTGTTATCAGCAAGAACTCCAATTGAATCCGAGTTGAATCGATCTTTAGATTCAATATCAACAAGGCGCTTCGCTGTTGATTTTGAAGGTAATTTTTTCATTCCCATGGATATTGCTTAAGCTCCTATGCTCGGATCGCCTTCTGCAAATTTTGCTCACTGCACCTCTCCAAAAATACGTTTTTATTCCTGAGTGCATCGAATTCTTCTAACTGTAGTGATCAAGTAAAACTGCTCACAGCTGCGCTGGCCAGAGGAAGGTTGAGTGGTATCTAGTTGATGGGCAATACACCAGCGATATAGGCTGCGACCATAGAGTTTGCAGTAAGTTCGCCGCTCTCCGGTTCAATAACACCTTCTTCTACCCATACCGCTCCCCCACAGAGTCAGCTAAGGTGTCGTAAATAAAAATGATAACTATTCTCATATAAGGATAAGAGATGGATGAGGCCGTGTATAGGGGTAGTGAGAAAAATGCTCTGTAGCGCTCTGTTGTCTTGGCTGCGGATTTTCCCGTCGTTAAACGCCCCGGCAGGATCCGGCATCGTTATATCGGTGTTGAACTCTGCGAGCAGCTAAACTCATCATAGTTTTAGTCAGCAAGGGGTTCTATGACGACCATTTTCCGGTGGACGTGTTCCAAACCGGCTCAGGTACCAGCGGCAACATGAATGCCAATGAGGTGATCGCCACCCTGGCATCACGGCAGCTTCAAAGCGCGGTGCACCCCAATGACCAGGCCAACACGAGCCAAAGCTCCGACGACGTGATCCCGACCTGTATCCATCTCAGCGCAGCCCTGTTGCTTCACAACCAGATGTTGCCGGCTAACGAACAACCGACACATCGGGTATCACATGAACCCTGTCGCGTAAGTTTTCATCATTCAGGGGCTTCTATTTGGTCGGGACTTGCCGCATTCAATGTACCCCGTATGACGGACAGCAAAAACGTACAAAGCGTTTAAATCCGTTCACTAAAGTGAGGTGTTATGTTTTTTTGCAGCAACGAATCGAAGAAACAACACACCGAGAATGGCAGAAATCAATGAGCCGACCAGAATCGCTGATTTTGCACTTTGAAGGTGCACGGGTTGGGAATCAAACCCCAACGTAGCGATAAATGTGGACATCGTAAAACCTATCCCGGCTATGAGCGAGACGCCAATGACATGCTGGAGATTAACTCCCTCGGGCAAACGACCAATGTTGTAGCGCAGGGCAAGCCAGCATGTACCTGAAATGCCGATAAACTTTCCGAGGACGAGGCCCGTGATAATGCCTAATCCGGTTGGATGTTGAAGGCTTTCTATCAACGAGGCCAAGCTGATGGGTACGCCGGCATTGGTCAGCACAAACAGGGGCAAGATAAACAAAGCGACAGGTAACTCCAGCACATCTTCCCAGCGGCGCAATGGTGTTCCGGCACGTTCCGCAAAATCACGTACCTCTAGCACCTGTTCATGATCCATACGACTGCCGAGAACATCGATAGGTTTTGACTGTTTCTCCATCGAGCTGATTATTGTCTTCGCTTTAACGAGTAGTTTTTCAGAGGTCAACTTTGGACGTGCGGGTACCGTCAACGCAATGGCGACACCCGCAAACGTAGGGTGAATGCCGGATTTGAGCATCATCCACCAGGCTGCTATGCCGGCGATAATATAGAAATACGGCTGGCGTACGCCGGCGTAATTGCCTACCGCCAAAAAAGCAAAAAGTGCAAATGCACTGACGAGATGCACTAGTGATAAGTCCTGAGTATAAAATAGTGCGATGACCAATATAGCCCCGACATCGTCCACGATAGCCAGGCCGACGAGAAAAGCCAATAAACTGCCCGGCACCTGTTTGCGTACGATCGCAAGTACGCCCAGGGCAAACGCGGTATCGGTTGCCATGGGGATACCCCACCCGATCTGTGAATCAAGAGACCAGTTGAACAACGAATAGACTACGGCCGGACAAACCATTCCACCCACAGCACAAAGAATTAGCATGCGTCGATGTTCTGGCCGGGCAAGATCGCCGGCCAGTACTTCTCGTTTGATCTCAAGTCCAAGGAGAAAGAAAAATATGACCATTAACCCATCATTGATGATGTGTTTGAGAGAGGTCTGTAGTTGGAAATCACCTAGGAAAAATCCAATCGATGTATGGGTCAGATTCTGGTAGGTCGCATAATCTGAGTTAGCCCACCACAGGGCCACGATTGTCGCTAGCAGAAGAAACCAGCTGGTTGTCGTCTGCGCGCGGATAAAGCTTGAAAAAGGATCCTGTATATTATCAAGGCCTCGTTGCAACAGATTCTTTGAGTCATCAGCCATTTTGTTACGCCTCTATACGCCGTTAACCTGTGCCAAAGGATTTTGTTGCTAATGAACAGGGAACATCGCGGTGTTTAATCGCAGGTGATCGTCGTGCCGACAGCCTAGCAAGATGAGCCATCGGAGTGGCTGGATAATTCGGACGGGCTGCCCACCTCAATTGTGCTGCGTTGTTAGTCCAGCAGACAGAATCCTTTAGCCATCCGAGGTTGGGTTGGGCTGGTTGGGTTGTTGGGCTGTTGGGCTGTGGGGTGCCAGGGCAACAATCGATCCGATTCCTTTTTAACCACGGCGTAGCATTCGCAGGATAGTGCTTCGAGCTGCGCACGGTCGAGTACGTTAATATGCCCACGGTGGTATTCGATCACGCCCAAATTCTGTAACTTGCCTGCGGCATCAGTCACCCCTTCAAGGCGCACACCGAGCATATTGGCAATCAGTTCCTGAGTCATGATCAACTGATTACCCGGTAGACGGTCCAGGGATAGCAATAGCCAGCGGCATAATTGCTGGTCGATCGAATGGTGTCGATTGCACACGGCGCTCCCGGCACTCTGAACCAGGGCGCGGCTAGGGGTGCTTCCTCCACCCATAAATAAACTGATGCCGACCAGCCCTTCATTGCCCACCACCGAAATTTCCGCTGAAGCGCCGTTTTCCATCGCATACAGCAGCGACAGGATGGCATCGATCGGGAAGAAAACTTCATACTGGCTCTCCCCAGACTCGGACAACACTTGACCGAGTGACAGCTCAACCGGTTTGAGATAGGGAAAGAGCCGCTGCTGCACCTCGGTAGGCAGAGACGCCAGTATATGGTTCTGTTGAGGTAGAGGAGCGATAGACATATGTAATTCCTGAGCAGCACACCAACGCGGTTCTCACAGAAAAGCCGCCTGCTAATGCCGCAAAGTCCCGTATATATCACCCAGAAAGGCATCGAACAGCGTTTAGGAGAGAGTGTGCCGATGCCTTCAAGGGTAGCGTAAAACTTGCCTGTTTATTGTAATTCCATATGTTTTTTTGGGGGCGCGACGCGGGAACACCTGCAAAATATGCCCTCTGTTCGGTAGCGTACCGACCCTTGCAGGACGAGCACGTACCCTGAGTACTTAGTTACGCAGCTCGCTACACAACGCGTTGCATGTAATCAACTCAGATCCGTTTCACCCGCTGGTGGTCCATCACGGCGATCGACAGATCGACGCTTCCATCGTTGATATCCCAGAGTGTTCGGCTAAAAGGAGTGGCCCCTGTCATGTCGAATAAAGACAGTAACGGTGATCAGAACGATCCCCGCACTGACAAAACGCTACCGGCCTTCAACCTGGGTCGTCTACTCGGCGATTGGCTGAAGCGCTACCAGCGAGTCCCCGCCGCAGAGGGTCGCAGCGGCTCCATTGCGCTGGTGTTGTTGGTTTTATCCGGTCTGGGTGTATGGACGGCCTACTACACCGTGCCGAGCGATTCGGTGGCGGTGGTGCAGCGCTTCGGCAAATACCTCTACGAGGTGCCGCCAGGGCTGCATTTTAAGTTACCGCTGGGGATGGATGTCGCCACCATCGTGCCGGTTAAGCGTCAGCTCAAGCAGGAGTTTGGCTTTGCTACCCCTGGTGCCACAGACCCCTACCAGACTCCTCTGCGGCGCGACCAGAAGCGCGAAACGCAGATGGTCACCGGTGATCTTAATGCCGCGCTGGTGGAATGGGTGGTTCAGTACCGCATCGCCGACCCAGTGAAGTTTCTGTTCGAGGTGCGCGAACCGGCTGAGACCCTGCGCTACGTGTCCGAGTCTGTGATGCGCGAAGTGGTGGGCGATCGTACCGTCGACGAGGTGATCACCGTGGGGCGTCAGGAGATCGAGATCGAATCCCTGGACAAGATGCAGCGGCTCGCTACCAAGTACGTGATGGGGATCAGCATTGATCAGGTGCAGCTGAAAAACATCAACCCACCGCTGCCGGTGCAGGACTCGTTTAACGAGGTCAATCAGGCGCAGCAGGAAAAAGAGAAGCTGATTAACGAGGCGCGACGGGACTACAACAAGGTGATTCCACTGGCCGAGGGTGAGAAAGATCAGCGCATCCGCGAGGCTGATGGCTACCGTATCAAACGGATCAACGAGGCAGAAGGCGATGCCGCGCGCTTCAGTGCGTTGCTGGATGAGTACCGCAAAGCCCCCGAGGTCACCCGGCGACGCATCTATATCGAGACGTTGCAGCAAGTGCTGCCCGGCATCCAGGCCAAGATCATCGTCGATAAGCAGGCAGGCGGCATTTTGCCGTTACTTAACATCGGGTCCGCCAATCTGGGATCTGCCAACGGAGGTCGGCCATGAGCCGCATAAAATCGACAGGGTTGTTAATGGCGGCGGTGCTGATTGGGTACCTGCTGTTCAGTTCGGTCTATACCGTCAGCGAAGTCGAGCAGGTGATCATCACTCAATTCGGTAAACCGGTGGGTGAGCCCGTGACGCAGGCGGGTCTGAAACTGAAGCTGCCGTTTATTCAGGAGGTCAACGCCATCGACAAGCGAGTGCTCGAATGGGACGGCAACCCGTCGGATATGCCCACCAAGGATAAACTCTATATCTCCGTTGACCTCTTTGCCCGCTGGCGCATCACCGATCCCCTGCAATATTTTCTGCGGTTGCGCGATGAGCGTAGTGCCCAGTCCCGGCTAGACGATATTCTGGGTAGCGAGACTCGCAACGCGGTGGCCAAACACGAGCTGATCGAGATTATCCGCACCACCAAGGGGCGGGTGCCGCTGCGCGATGTGTTACTGAGCGGCGGGGATCGTACGATGGACACCAGCGCCTGGGTAGCGATTCAGAAGGGACGCAAGCAGGTAGAGGGCGAGATATTCGTGGCGGCGGCCGAGAAAGTCCGGGTGTTCGGCATCGAGTTGCTCGATATCCGCTTCAAACGTATCAATTACAACGAAAGCGTTCGCCCCAAGATTTACGATCGGATGATCAGCGAACGGCGTCAGATCGCCGAACGTTTTCTCTCCGAAGGTAACGGCGAGGCGGCGCGTATCCGCGGCGATCGGGTGCGCGACCTGAACAAGATTCAGTCCGAAGCCTACCGGCAGGTGGAGGAGATTCGCGGCCTGGCCGATGCCAAAGCCGCTGAGATTTACGCCCGTGCCTACAACCAGAGCCCTGAAGCGGTGGAATTCTATGAGTTCACCCGCAGCATGCAGGCCTATCAAACGGTCATTTCGGAAAATACCACCCTCGTGCTCTCTACCGACAGCGAGCTATTCAAATACCTCAAAGGCATGTCGCCGGATGGCGCTGTGCCCTTCCAAGGTGGATCCAAGTGAACCCAGCTGATGGTCAGCCGAGCGCGCCTATCCACAGCTATCCATACCTAGACACACCTATTCATACTACAAGCGGGGAGTCCCCATGACAGAATCAGCGCACGCACCTAGCCCGTTTCAGCGCATCTTGCAGGTTGGCAATCAGCGCTATCGCTACTACGCGTTACCCGCCGCCTACGCCGAACTGGGTGATCTTTCCCGGTTGCCCTTTGCCCTGAAGATTGTGCTGGAAAACCTATTGCGCCACGAGGACGGTAAGCAGGTCACCCGGGCACAGATCAAGGAGAGTCACCATGAGCACGAAAGAAATTTACCAAAAGAAACTACGGGCACAATTGAACGAGTGGAGCGCCGAGATCGACAAGCTCAGGGCACAAGCTGATAAAGCGGGAGCCGATGCGCAACTTCGATACTACCAACAGATCGAGGAACTGCGATCCATGCACGAAGCAGCCAGCAGTAAACTTGCCGAACTTAAGGATGCCAGCGATGACTCATGGACGGATCTCAAGGCAGGCATGGATAGTGCGTGGAGCACAATTGGCGATGCACTGAAGTCGGCCACCTCCAGATTCAAATAAACCGCAGGGTCATCGTGGCCATGACCAAAGGAGATGACGAATGAACGTTAATATCTGTGCCATGGTGTTGCTGGGTACCCTCGGAATCACACCAGCGTGCTATGCGCAAGCGTCGACTGAGAAAACGTCAATAGCAGAGGTTAAGCAAGAAACACAAGACTTGCTGCAGACGCTTGAAGCCTATACCGCTGATCAGAAGGACAAGGCTATTCGCAGAACAAAAGCGGCTGTGGATAAACTGGATAAGCGCATTGACGCGCTGGAGGCACGGGTTGATGAACGCTGGGAAAAAATGGATAAGAATGCGCGCAAAAAAGCGCGTGATAGTCTCAAGGCGCTACGCCAGCAGCGGAATCAGGTAGCCGAATGGTATGGCCGCCTGAAAGGTAGTACTGAAAATGCTTGGGAGCATATGAAAGAAGGTTTTTCAGATGCCTATAAGGAGCTCAATGATGCTTGGGAAAAGTCCGAGAATGACTTTGGCTCCAATCAGTAACGGCGGTGGTGGTGGCTCCCGCTCCCCGAGGAGAAATAATCCTGTTCAACAACATTGTTTTGTCATGTAGTTTTCAATGCCGTTTGACAGCAGGTTTGCTGCGGTCAGTGCCACTGCTACTGCTAGTGGTGCTACGTTCACCGCTGCTCTGTCATGTGAAAACGCAACGCCGTCGTAGCTGAGCGACGGGATCTCGGTGTTAGCGATTTTCGACAGACAACCAGTATGTCTGCAATCGCTGCCTTGATCTCCAATCGCTCTAAAAACCAGAGGCGCAAGGGACTTGACCGCAGGTTCCTTAGGTTAGGCGTGGGAGCCGCCTGTGAATTCCCTGAAGAGCGGGTCTACAATCTCTGGACGGCAGTGCACAACGCACAGGCAGATGCTTGAAAGAAACTGTTCACCTCAAACAGCCAAGATCGGAGATAGATATGGTCGACAACAATAATACGGGTAGCGGTGACAAGTGCCCGGTCATGCACGGATCTCGCACCTCGCTTAAGCGTGAAGGACCTGGCAATAGTTTCTGGTGGCCGAATCAGCTTAACCTCGGCATCCTTCATCAGCATTCGCCACAATCCAACCCGCTTGGCGAACACTTCAACTACGCGCAAGAATTCAAAAAACTGGATCTGGCCGCGGTCAAGCAAGACCTCGGCAAGCTGATGACCGATTCCCAAGGCTGGTGGCCAGCTGACTACGGTCATTACGGTCCCCTCTTCATCCGCATGGCGTGGCACGCAGCCGGAACCTACCGTACCGGCGACGGCCGTGGCGGTGCGGGCACAGGTGCGCAGCGTTTTGCGCCGCTCAATAGCTGGCCGGACAACGGCAACCTGGACAAGGCCCGCCGCCTGCTGTGGCCCATCAAACAGAAATATGGCAACCAGCTATCCTGGGCGGACCTGATTGTGCTGACCGGTAATGTGGCCATGGAAACCATGGGCTTTAAGTGCTTCGGCTTTGCCGGTGGTCGGGCAGACAGCTTTCAGCCTCAGGAAGATATCTACTGGGGCGCGGAACAAGAGTGGCTGGCTACCAGTGACAAGCCCAACAGCCGTTACTCGGGGGACCGTGAACTCGAGAACCCCCTTGCCGCTGTGCAGATGGGTCTGATTTACGTCAACCCTGAAGGCCCTGACGGCAAACCGGATCCGCTGGCGTCGGCCCGCGACATTCGTGAAACCTTTGCCCGTATGGCCATGAACGATTATGAGACGGTGGCTCTGACGGCTGGTGGCCACACCTTTGGTAAGGCCCACGGTGCCGGTGATCCAGACCAGGTCGGGCCTGAGCCTGAAGCCGCGCCCATTGAGCAGCTGGGCTTTGGCTGGAAAAACAGTCACGGCAAAGGCAAGGGTCGTGATGCTATTACCAGTGGGATTGAAGGTTCATGGACACCCACACCCACCCAGTGGGACATGAGTTACTTTGAGGTACTCTTGGGTTACGAGTGGACGCTGACCAAGAGCCCGGCAGGTGCCCAGCAGTGGCAGCCCAAAGGCCAGACCGACAAAGACAGGGCGCCGGACGCTGAGGATTCCTCAAAGAAGGTGCCTATCATGATGTCTACCGCAGACATGGCGATGCGCGAAGATCCTGAGTACCGCAAGATTTCGCAGCACTTCCACCAGAACCCCGAGGAGTTCGCCGATGCCTTCGCGCGGGCATGGTTCAAACTGACCCATCGTGATATGGGCCCGAGAGCCCGCTATCTCGGCCCGGAAGTGCCCGAAGAGCAACTCCTGTGGCAGGATCCGATTCCAGCCGTGGATTTTGAGGTTATCGGCCCGCAGGATATCGCCAGGCTCAAAAGCGAGATCCTGGCGTCGGGTCTGTCGGTTCAGGAGCTGGTTTACACCGCCTGGTCCTCGGCCGCGAGCTTCCGTGGATCCGACAAGCGTGGTGGTGGCAACGGCGCGCGTATTCGCCTCGCGCCGCAAAAAGACTGGGCAGTTAACCAGCCGGATCAGCTGAGCAAAGTGCTGAAAATTCTGGAAGCAATCCAGACAGCGTTCAATGCGGCGCAGTCTGGCAACAAAAAGGTCGCGCTGGCGGATCTGATCATTCTCGGCGGCAACGCCGCGATCGAGAAGGCCGCAAAAGATGCCGGGCATGCCATCGAGGTGCCGTTTACGCCTGGCCGTAACGACACCACTGACGCGCTGACCGACGCGGAGTCGTTCGCGCCACTCGAGCCGGAGGCCGATGGTTTCCGTAACTTCCGTCGCGCAAAGTTCAGAGTTTCCGACGAAGAGATGTTGCTCGACAAGGCTCAACTGCTTCAGCTCAGTGCCCCTGAGATGACGGTACTGGTTGGGGGTTTGCGTGTACTGGATGCGAACTATAAAGGCTCCAGGCACGGGGTTTTGACCCACAGGCCAGGGCAACTGAGCAACGATTTCTTCGTAAACCTGACGGATATGGCGCTGGAGTGGTCAGCGTCGGCCTCCGAAGATGATCTGTTCGAAGCCAAAGACCGCAACAGCGGTGAACTCAAATGGACCGGCACCCGGGTGGACCTGATCTTCGGCTCCAATTCACAGCTGCGGGCGTTGACTGAGGTCTACGCGCAGGACGATGCCAAACAGATGTTCATGAAGGACTTTGTCGCCGCCTGGAACAAAGTGATGAATGCAGATCGTTTCGACCTGTCCTGATCACTGCATATTCGCTATTAAGTTTAACGCGTGGCAGGCGGTAAAATTGCCGATATGGCGGAATCCCTCTGTGTCAGGCCATTAACCCGGCGGGTTAATAGGAGACGCAAGGATGCGTCAACAACTGCCACGTTTTACCTAACCTGTGCTTAACGGCCAGAACAGCGGTAGCAATGCCATGGTTATTACAAATAATAATAAGCTTAATGGCCCGCCGACTTTTAAATAATCAGCATAGCGATAACCGCCCGGCCCCATTACCAGGGTATTTGCAGCATGGGACACCGGGCTGGCCAGGCTGGTGGCGGCAACCGCCACGACCATCATCGCGCTTTGCCCATTGACCCCCAGCGCACTGCTAAGCATTAAGCCAATGGGGGCCATGATCAGTACCAGCGCCACGGTGGGCACCACCAGAGTACCGAGCGTGGTAACCAGATACAAACCGGCCAGTACCGCCAGCGGGCCGTAATTACCTAGGCCTGCCAGCACCCCTTCGGCAAGCCAGGCTGCGGTTCCAGAGTGTTGCATGGCCGCCCCGAGCGGTAGCATACCCGCGATCAGAAAAATAGAACGCCAGTCAATGGCGGCATAGGCCTGCTCCATCGTTAAGCAGCGGCTGGCGACCATCAGGGTCGCCGCCAGAATAGCTGCCAGATAAATGGGTAATATCGCGGTTACTGTCAGGGAAACCATCAGTAACATCAGCCCGGCTGCCAAGGGTGCCTTGCGGGTATTCACCGGCTTTACCTGCACGGGGTTCATGACTATCAGATGTTCGCTGTCGGTCAGCATGGCCAAGCGCGTTCGCGGGCCGACGATGAGCAGCGCATCACCGGCTTGCAGCAACATGCTGCCCAGTGCAGAGCGATAAGAGCGGCCCTCACGCCAAATGGCAGAGACCTCCACTTCGTAGAGCTTATCCAATTGCAGTGCGTTAACACGCTGACCAATATATTTACTGCGCGGGTGTAAGGTAGCCTCTACCAGTTCCAGTTTGCCTTTGGAAAGTAAGTCGAGATAGGGCGACATATCATCCAGTCGCTCCAACTCGTTAAGGCCACGTAAAATATCCAGGTCTTCTTCCCGTCCCTGGATCAGCAATAAATCGCCCGCTTGCAGTTTGTCGTCTGAGTGAAACTGCTGAATAATTTCGCCATGGCGAAATAAACCCAGCAAGCGGAAATCAAAGGCATCCCCCAGCCGGTTATCAGCAAAGCTGGTATCCACCAGTGGACTGTCGACGGGCAGGCCCAACACGAATAAACGCTCTTCCAGTTTATACTGTTGTTTTACATCATCGGCACTTAGGGGGTGAACAGCACTAAATGCTGCTTGTTTTTGCGCCGCTTCGAGTGCGTCGTGACTGCCCTGAACCAGAATTTTATCGCCCGCGGCCAGTGATAAATCGGCCAGCTGGGTGCGCTGGGTTTGGCCCGGTCGTTTAACGGCTAATACATTTAGCTGATAGTGCTCGCGAAACTGATAGTGCTGCAATACTGCGCCATTGAGTGGGCCGTCAGCTGCAACGTCCAACTCTGCCAGGCCGCTGGCCACCAGCAACTTTTTATGCAATATCGGTGCTTCACGCTCAATGGTTAGGGAGTTCCAGCTGCGCAGCCGTTCAAAGCGGTTAAATTTACCCTGAGCCAGTACGATGTCGCCCGCTTTAAGTCTTGTGTGGCGCGACGGCAACGTTAAGGTTTCATGGCCCCGGGTCAGGGCAACAATCATCAGGCCTGCGGTATTAATAAGGCCCGACTCTTCCAGGGTTCGCCCGGCCAGTAACGAGGACATGGGCAAGCGGAGCTCAAAAATGCGCTCTTGCAAGCCGTATTGGTCGCTGAGGCTTTTACTGCCAGCAGGCCCAGCACGGCCCAGATCGGTTGCCGGGAGTATATGGCGGCCAATAAAGGCCATAAACAAGGTGCCAGCCAGCAGTACCGGCAAGCCTATCAGCGCAAAATCGAATAAATCGAAACCCGCCTGGTTGCTATTTTCCAGCGCCATACTCACCAATAAATTGGGCGGTGTGCCAATTAAGGTCAGTAAGCCACCGAGCATAGCGCCAAACGCCATTGGCATCAGTACTTTTGCCGGCGCAATCCCGCAACGCCGCGCGGCATCAACCGTCACCGGCAACAATAATGCGACTACGCCGATATTGCTCATAAACGCAGATAACAAACCGGCAACCAGCATAATGACGATAATCATCTGCGTTTCACTGTTACCGGATAAGCGAATAACCCTGCGGCCAATGCTATCGGCAATGCCGGCCCGGGTTAAGCCCTCACTCATGATGAACATGGCCCAAACGGTAATCACCGCCGGATTGCTAAAACCGCTTACTGCTTCAGCCGGTGATACTAGCTGCAGCAAGGCCAGCGCACATAACAGCAGCAAGGCTACCACGTCCATTCGCAGCCATTCGGTAACAAAGAATACCAAGGCTACCAGCAGCAGTAGTAATACCAGCGCGATATCCAGAGTCATAGCGGCCAGAACACCATTAATAACGGCAAGGCTACTGCTACGACTAAAATTTCTAACGGCAAGCCCAGGCGCCAGTAATCACTGAATTTAAAGCCACCCGGGCCAAGAATTAAGGTGTTGTTCTGGTGGCCTATAGGCGTTAAGAATGCACAAGATGCCCCTACTGCTACCGCCATTAAAAACGAATCAACATTGACCCCCAGGGTCAGGGCGGCGCCAATGGCAATTGGGCACATGACTGCGGCCGTTGCCGCATTGTTCATCAGATCAGACAGCAACATAGTAATGATAAGGACCATAGACAGCGCTACCACAGCATTACCCTGAGCAATATATTCCATCAGCAAACTGGCAATCAGCTCAGCCGTACCGGTAGACTCCATTGCCCCTGCTACCGGGATCAAGGCGGCCAGCAATACAATGACCGGCCAGTCGATAACTGAATACACTGACCTTGGAGGGACGGTTTTAAACACCATTGACGCCAGTACCCCCAGGGCAAAAGATATTGGGGCAGGTAACAAGCCAAAAGCTGCACCGGCCACCGCAGCAAGCATGATCGTAGCCGCGAAGAGTGCTTGCTTCATGTCGGGTATTTTTAACTCTCTTTTTGCCAGCGGCACACAGCCATAATCACTGGCAAATTCATATACGCTCTCAGCAGTGCCTTGCAGTAACAATAAATCACCCGCTTGCATTCTCAAATTTCGTATGCGTGATTTAGAACGGCTACCATCGCGAGAAACGGCCAGCAAGTTCAGACTGTAGCGCGAGCGCAACATAATATGAGTGGCCGAACGGCCTTGTAAGGTTGATTCAGGTCGTACCACCAATTCCATCAGCACGATATCTTCAGTATTTTTTGGCTTACTCTCTTGCGCTTTTTCCTCAGCATCATCACTAGCGGTCACTTTCTCTGATGGGGCCTGTTCACTCTGCGCTTGCTCGGTTTTGGCAGACTCATCCACTGTCACCGACTCTGCCAGTTCCAGGTCTAAGGCCGATAATAGCGTACCTAAAGAATCGACTTCGGCTTCCAGCACCAGAATGTCGCCTTGCCGAATAACCCGGCCACCATGGGGTGCATGAATTTTCACATCATTCCTGATAAAAGCAACGATTTGTGAGCCGCTGTCATCGAACTCATTTTCTATGTCGCACAAACGCTTATCGGCAATTTTACTTTCTTTTGTTACTCTCGCTTCGGTGAGATAAGCCCCCGTTTCAAAGCCCTCGGTGTCTGTTTGTTTACGCGCAGGTACTAAACGCCAGGCCAGCAGCACAAATACACAGCCTGTCAGGGCAACAGCAAGCCCCACTGGGGTAAAGTCGAACATGGTAAAACCTGCTCCTCCTTGCTGTGCGCGGAAGCTCGCTACAATCAGATTAGGCGGTGTACCTATCATAGTGGTCATCCCTCCCAAAATAGTACCGAACGCCAATGGCATGAGTATCCGTCCTGGCGGTATTTCGAAACGATTGGCGACCTGCAATGCGACGGGCATCAGCAACGCAAGCGCCCCCACATTGTTCATAAAGCCCGACAATAACGCCCCGATACCTACCAGTGCCGCCATGCTGACCCTAAGCCCGGAATTTTTCGGCATGGCGAAACGGGCAAGCACATCCACCGCGCCGGAACGCTGTAATCCAGAACTTAACACCAGTACGCAAGCTACGGTAACGACTGCAGGATGACCAAAGCCATTAAAGGCGATGGCCGGATCAATAACCCCGCCTAACACACACGCCAGCAACGCCGCCAGCGCAATCGTGTCATGGCGCCAGCGTCCCCATAAAAACATGCCGATAGTCACCAGTAAAATAAAGATAATAATGCTTTGTGGCGTGGTCATAGTGGGCTCTTGTGTTAAGGATGCTCTGAATTACACGGCCAATTCTTCCTACAGTCCATAAACAGCCGAGACTTCAGCCAAAACTCCATTTTTTAGCGCAAACTCGTCAGATTCTTCGCCGGTGGCCCTTGGTTCAGGGCTATTTTCCGCCTTTCGGGCGGATTAACCCTGTGCCAGCAACCGTTTTCTCGCCTGAAACAGGTTCGCCAAAGCAAACAGCAGGTTCAGTTGCGAGCCGTCCTTCATCAGCCCTTTGTAACGCGCTTTGGTAAATCCGAACTGGCGCTTGATGATCCTAAACGGGTGCTCGACCTTGCGCGAATACTGGCTTTGGATTTTTCGACCTGACGCTTCATCTTTTCTGCCTTGTTGCCTCGGCGCTTCATCAACCGAATCTTTCCCGGTGGTTCGGCGATGAACCACTCGGTCTCGGAATACTGAAATTCCTCGCGCTTCTCTATACCCCGGTATCCGGCATCGCCGAACACGTACTCTTCGTTGCCATGGAGCAGGTTGCCCGCTTGATTCAGAAAGATCTCCCGGCGAGTGCGCTTGCGCTTACCTTGGTGTTCGGCGTCCGAGAAGCTGAGCTGATCCATATCTGAAACCGATTTTCGTTGAGTTGCGGAAATTATGGCAGTTAGGGGGAGTTTTTCAGAGCATCCCTAGGCTGTTGTGAATGTGGGGTAGATTAGACGTTTACGAAAGCGTGGCCTGAGAGGGGCACGCTTTTTTATGGTGAACCAGGCAAGGCACTGTTCCGGTACGCGTGGTGGCCAGCCGGATGCTTGCACGATATACCACCAGCAAGCGGACATGGGCGTCGCCAGACCTAGGGCACAGGGACAAGCGATAATAAGAATAAAGACCGCGAGGGCATTGACGCTGGCGTACGCCAGCCTAGGCTCCGGCCCGAGCCACAACCAGAGGACGAAGGTGAGCACAGAAATGACCGGTACCGCCGGCACAAAGATGCCGGCGACCCCGAAGCGCAGCAACATATCGCGCAGCTCCGCACTATCGCCCTTGTCACCGGCTTTCGCAGCCGCTGTCTTTGGCTCCAGCGCCATACCGCACTGGGGGCACGCTCCGGGATGATCCTGCTGCACTTCGGGGTGCATCGGGCAGGTGTACATCAGGTTGTCCGCTGCGGGTTCGACGGTTTCTGAACCTGGCTTCGTCTGATGGGCAGGAACCAGCGTGCGGCTCATGTGACATCCTTCGTTAGCCTACAGAATCAAATTTGCCGTCAGTCACCCCAGTAAGGGGTATACCCTAAGGCTTGAAGATACGAGTCATCGAGTCGTAGGGTGGCGCATCTTTCACCGCTTGTCGGTTATGATCGATAGTGACCGTGGCACCCGACCAGCTGACCTCCTTGATCCATTGCGGTGCGATCAGCACTTGGTGACCGAGCCACCAGTTGCTGGTGTTCACAACCATATAGCAGATAGCCCAGTTCTCCTCATCGACAAGCAGGCCCTGTACATGACCGATTTCGCCATCGGTTGCCACTATGTGATAATCCATGACCGCCCTGCAGCTGCGCAGATGAGAGTCCTCATCGCCATGCTCTGCAGCATCGGCCAGAGTCGAATCCGCTTCGCGCTCCAGCTGATCGATCTGCGGTGCCATAGTGGCGCCGTCATACCCCGGCATCAGCATACCTGGGACCGCCCCCGCGCCCCAGACCCCCGTACCACCCCAATAGAGTGGGTAGCCGTAATACCGGAAGAACTCTATTTCGTGCTGGCGTGAGACCGGCTTCTGCGTGTCGATAGGGGGGCTGTCTTGTACTTGCTGTTTGGTGATCGACACCGGCAATACCTTTTCGACCCAGTTCGGCTTGCCGATGGCGATCGGTGAAATCAGCACTTTGCGGCTCGAAAGCCAGCTGCCCGTGTCGACCACAAGGTAGCGGATGACCCAGGTATCGTCATCGAAATAGAAGTCCGTTCCCTTACCAATATCGCCGTCAGTCGCGTGGATGGCATACCCTTCCAAGTCCTTCATGCTGTGTAACATATAATTTCTCCCTCAAACCAGACACATCAAAACCACCTGTGCAATGAGAAATATACAGCGTACGGGGACGCTGTTCGGTGCGGTGGCGAACAGAGTCCCCGTAGTCGGCACCTACGCTAGCGGTCCACATTGATCGATTTATCTCTGCCACCGCATTGGTGCGGATTTGAACGCAACCGCTGCGGTTTTCTCCCGCAGTGGGAGCGGCGTTGATGGCTGCCAGTACGGTAATTGTGGCGATAAACGCACACTGCTGAGACTGAAAAAAATACTCTGACGGTTGATAACTGGGATCCCGGCATGGCGCGCTATGTGCGACGGCGTACCGACGTTGGGAAGATAGGCCTGTATAAACGATCTTGTCGCAATGGGTAATGATGGTTGAGTCGGCGTCCTGTAATGCGAATAGGAGTACGACAAGATGAATAATCAAAACATGTATGTGGTGTGGGCGACCTTTCTGGTCTACCTGATAATGATGCTGGGCTTGGGCATCGTGGCCTATCGGCGCACCAACAATTTGTCCGACTATATCCTCGGCGGGCGTTCCATCGGCCCGACCACTGCGGCGCTGTCGGCCGGCGCCTCGGACATGAGCGGCTGGTTACTGCTGGGTCTGCCGGGCTATGCCTTGGTGGCCGGTTTCGAGGCGACCTGGATCGCCATCGGCCTGCTGACCGGCACCTGGCTAAACTGGCTCTTGGTCGCTCGGCGGCTGCGGGTTTACTCCCATGCAGCCAAAGACTCGGTGACCATGCCGGCTTATTTTTCCCATCGTTTCAATGACAAATCCCACGCCCTGCGGGTGATCTCGGCGGTGATCATTCTGGTGTTCTTCCTTTTCTATACCAGCTCCGGTCTGGTGGCCTCGGGCAAATTGTTCGAAACCGTGTTTGGTCTGGATTACCAGCTGGCCGTGGTGATCGGTACGCTGGCCGTGGTCACTTACACCCTGTTTGGCGGCTTCCTGGCCGTGGCCTGGACCGACGTGGTGCAGGGGTTGTTGATGTCTGCCGCGCTGGTACTGGTCCCCGTGTTCGCGCTCAATGCCATCGGTGGAGTAGACGCAGCGCATGCCGTAATCGCTGCTAAAAATCCACAATTGCTGACCTTCTTCAATGACGCTAAAGGCCAGCCGTTGGGTTGGATCGCCATTGTGTCGCTGCTCGGTTGGGGTCTGGGTTATTTCGGCCAGCCGCACATTCTGGCGCGGTTCAAGGCCATCTCCGACGACAAGGACGTGCCTAAGGCCCGTCTTATTGCGGTTAGCTGGACAGCCCTGACGCTGTTTAGTGCTTTGTCTGTTGGCTGGGTCGGTTTGGGCTATCTGGAAGCCGATCTGGCTGATGCCGAAACCATCTTTATGGTGTTAGTCGACAGTCTGTTTCATCCGGTAGTGGCGGGTATTCTGCTGGCCGCGGTGTTGGCGGCGATCATGTCCACTGCCGACTCGCAACTGCTGGTCAGCTCTTCGGCCCTGGCGGAAGACTTCTATAAGGCAATCCTGAAGAAGGACGCCGACGGTGCTGAACTGGTCTGGATCGGTCGTGGCGCCGTGGTGTTAATCGCCATCCTGGCCTTGCTCCTGGCTCTCAACCCGGATGCCACGGTGCTAAGCCTGGTGTCCTACGCCTGGGCAGGCTTCGGTGCCGCTTTCGGCCCGGCTATCCTGCTCTCGCTGTACTGGAGACGCATGAATCGCAGCGGCGCCCTGGCTGGCATCGTGCTCGGCGGACTGACCGTGGTGGTCTGGAAACAGCTGTCCGGCGGCATCTTTGACCTGTACGAAATCATCCCAGGATTTATTCTGGCTACTCTGGCCATTATCCTGGTCAGCCAGTTCACCGCTGAGCCGAAGCAGGTCGTGCTGGATAAATTCGACGAGGTTGAACGCAAGCTGGATTGAACCAAAGGGCTACACCGACTATCGCGTTCTGGCGGCCTCAACAATAGATTGCCAAGCGAGCTTATGCACTCTATGACCTGACCCTGAGCGCTATGTTGGCGACTGTACAGAGATGTAATGCAGGATAGCCGACAATCGTTTTCCTACATACGGAGGTCCACATGCTCGACTATTCGATAAGAAAACCGGCAGGTATCCTGGTTCTCAAACCCAATGCACCGCTAAGCAAAGATGACTTCGAGGGCCTCGGCGCTGTTGTTGATGCTTATCTCTCTGACCACGGCAAGCTCCATGGCGTGCTGATTCATACGCAAGGATTTCCCGGGTGGGAGAACTTCGGCGGATTATCCGCGCATCTGCACTTTGTCCGTGAGCACCATAAAAAAGTTGAACGCGTGGCTGTGGTGACGGACAGTAAAATTGCCGATATTGCGAAATCACTTACCAAGCACTTTACGTCGGCTGAGATAAAGCTTTATCCATTTTCCGACGATGTGAAGGCGCTGGAATGGCTGGAGACCGCGTGAGGCAATAAAGAGGTCATCGGGAATAAGTGAATTTAGGGAACCTATGAACAAGTCCCTTGCGCCTCTGGCTTGCAGAGCGATTGGAGATCAAGGCAGCGATTACAGACAGACTGGTTGTCTGGCGAAAATCGCTAACACCGAGATCCGGTCGCTCTGAAAGCCCTGAAGGGCGGGCTCTAGAACGGCCATCTGCTTTGTCAGATCGCTTGAAAAGGTCCAGACATTTCACTGCGCAATCTTTCGCGCACCTGGCCGTTCTATAACCCGCAGAGAACACACTGGACTTATTCATAGGTTCCTTAGGGAGTACGATCATGATGGATCTAATACAAAATCTTCCGGACCACGTCCTTGGTATCACCGCCTCAGGCGAGGTGACGGCGAGCGACTATGAAACAGTCCTCGTGCCTGCCATCGAGGCCAAACTGGCCGGACAGGGAAAGCTGCGTATCCTTTACCAACTGGGGCCTGCATTCACGGGGTTTTCCGCTGGCGCTATGTGGGACGACCTGAAACTGGGCGTCGCCCATATGACAGCCTGGGAAAAGGTCGCCGTCGTCACGGATGTTGACTGGATTAGCAACGCGACGCGCTTCTTCGGGTTCGTCATGCCTTGCCCGGTGAAGGTCTTTTCCAACAAGGAAATCGCCGCAGCGGCACTCTGGGTGGCTGAGGCCTAATGCGGAGCTACAACAGTGCAACAGGGGCAAGAACGGGGTCAGATTTTTCATTTTGCCCATCAAGAGCTATTGCATTGAGTCGCCGCAATAGGTCCATCTCTTGATCAGAGGAGTTCCGGTATAACGGACAATGGATGCACTATGTGCGTCGGCGCACTGACGCTGAGAAGAGAGGAATGTATAAAAGTTCTTGTCGCAATGGGTCATGCAGGCTCGACCGGTGAGCATTGTCGTCAGGAATGGAACTACACATCGATTCAACCCTGAAAGGAGTTCAGCCATGAACCGCATGCGCCTTCTCAAGAATCTTGGCAAGCACTGGAACACCGCCGTGTTGATCGCTGCAACGATGATGTCAGCAAGCGCAATAGCCGACACGAGGGAAGGCGGCTATGGCACGGGGTCCGGCATGATGGGTGGCTATGGCACAGGTTGGATGGGCGGACACGGCGGAGGGTGGGTGTTGATCCTGCTTATCGCCGTCGTATCTGGCCTCGTGGGATGGCTTATCGCAAAAAATAGAAAGTGATCCGCGGTTGCAGCGGACGGGCGAGAAGCAGGATGCGAAATTTCAGATTAACGAACACTAGTTAACTTATTACCACCTAACAGGGAGTCGATTTATGTACGGATTTAGCACTCAGGTACATCTACCATTCGATACCGCCGTCGCGAAAGTCACCGAGGCGCTGAAAAAAGAGGGCTTCGGTGTGCTCACCGATATCGATCTCCAAGCGACATTGAAAGCAAAACTCAACATCGAGCATCGACCGTACCGCATACTCGGCGCCTGCAACCCGCCGCTGGCCCACCGCGCGATAGAGGCCGACCCAGACATCGGGCTGCTTTTACCCTGCAACGTGGTCGTGCGCGAAGAAGCCGATGGAAGCATTACGGTCGCGTTTATGGATCCTTCAGCGGTGCTGAAGTTGGTCGACAAACCGGAAGTGCATGCCCTGGGTAAGGAGGTGTTGGTACTGCTGAAGAAAGTCTGTGCGAGCCTCGAGTCGTGAACAATCCGCATCCGCCAGCTTCAATCGCATTACCGGCCGAGTCGTCTGTGCCGGGTATTGCGTTGGCTTTGGCGGTGAAAGAGTCGCGGGGGTCATACCGAAATAGCGTTCGGACTTGAATGCCTGCAGGTCGCCCCCACTACCCCAAAGGCTTTGGCAGATCGGCCAAAATGCGTCCGGCAGGGAAAAGTTGTAGTGGATGCCAGCGATGGACTGCATGATTCATCCATAGCGGTATGCCAACCCTTGACGGTAAACGTGTTTCATCTGACCAGGGCTGGAACCACCGTATTGGGCGATAGGAATACTCTCATCCCCTGCCAATCGGCAAGGCATACTGGCGGGTCAGAGATACTCAGCGCCGACCCTGAGTCCCTCTTTTTCGATGCCCCGCTGAATGTGAGCCAGTATCAGGCAATTTTCTGGGGCTGCCAGCAACAACCGGTCTGAGGTGGATTGTCCTGAAAATCCAGTCCTGAAAATCTAGTCTTGAAAAAAACCCCGCAAAGGCAGGGTCTAAGGCACCTACGGGGGTGCACGAGAAGGTACGTAAGCGGGGGGAGGCTCACTTATCCAAGTGAACAGCATGAAAGCGCAGATGCTCTTCGATAAAGCTGGCGATGAAATAGTAGCTGTGGTCGTAACCCTCGTGGCGACGAAGCTCGAGCGGGTAATCGCTGGCGTTTGCCGCTGCTTCCAACCTCTCGGGCTTCAGCTGCTCGGCCAGAAAATCATCCGCTTCTCCCTGGTCCACCAAGGCAGGTACTTTCTGTGTCGCCGCGCGCATCAGCACACTGGCATCGTAGTCTCGCCAGGTGTGGGTATCTTTGCCCAGATAAGCGGCCAAGGCTTTTTTGCCCCAAGGGCAGTTCATCGGATTGCTGATAGGGCTGAAGGCCGACACCGAGCGATAACGCTGCGGGTTACGCAACGCGATGGTCAAGGCGCCATGACCGCCCATGGAGTGCCCGGCGATGGCGCGGCGATCACTGACCGGAAAGGTCGACTCGATCAGCTGAGGTAGCTCATTGACCACATAGTCGTACATCCGGTAGTGGCGATTCCAGGGGGTTTGAGTCGCATCCACGTAAAAACCGGCACCCTGGCCCAGATCATAACCCTCATCATCGGCCACCCCTTCACCGCGGGGGCTGGTATCGGGCGCCACGATGGCGATCCCCAGCTCGGCAGCGATGCGCTGGGCGCCGGCTTTTTGCATGAAGTTCTCATCGCTACAGGTCAGTCCTGACAACCAGTACAGCACCGGCACTTTCTCACCATTGGATGCCTGAGGAGGCAGATAGATAGCAAACCTCATGCTGCAGTTCAGCGTCTCTGAGCGGTGGCTGTACTGCTTGTGCCAGCCACCAAAGCTCTTATTGCAATTCAGATTTTCGATACTCATTAAAGGGCTCTCTAAATCAGAGTGTTAACAGCCCCACCCTGCTCTTAATAGAGCGCGCGTGGGGCTGAGATACAGATTACTTATCGAAATGGATTACAGTACGGATGCTCTTGCCTTCATGCATCAGGTCGAAGGCTTTGTTGACGTCCTCCAGACCCATGGTATGGGTGATAAAGTCATCCAGCTTGAACTCACCTTTGAGGTAGCGTTCAACGTACTCTGGCAGCTCAGAGCGGCCTTTAACGCCACCGAAGGCGGAGCCACGCCAGACCCGACCGGTAACCAGTTGGAACGGACGGGTGCTGATTTCTTGACCGGCACCGGCAACGCCGATCACCACGGACTCGCCCCAGCCTTTGTGGCAGCACTCTAGCGCCGAACGCATCACATTGACGTTACCGATACACTCGAAGGAGTAGTCGACACCGCCATCGGTGAGTTCGATGATTACGTCCTGGATCGGCTTGTCGTGGTCTTTCGGGTTGATGCAGTCGGTGGCACCCAGTTTACGCGCCAGTTCAAACTTGCTCTCGTTGATATCGATAACGATGATACGACTCGCCTTGGCCATAGTGGCGCCGATGACAGCCGACAGACCGATCCCGCCCATGCCGAAGATCGCCACGGTGGCACCCGCTTCAACCTTGGCGGTATTCATGACCGCACCCATACCGGTGGTCACACCGCAGCCCAGCAGGCAAACTTCTTCCAACGGCGCAGCCTTGTTCACTTTGGCCAGCGAGATCTCGGGCAGCACGGTGTACTCGGAGAAGGTTGAGCACCCCATATAGTGGAAGATCGGCTTACCGTCTTTGTAAAAACGCGTGGTGCCGTCGGGCATCAGCCCCTTACCCTGGGTTTCACGGATCTTCTGGCACAGGTTGGTCTTACCGGATTTGCAGAACTTGCACTCGCCGCATTCAGGGGTGTACAGGGGGATCACATGGTCACCCACCTGAACGCTGGTTACACCCTCACCAATCTGCTCGACGATACCACCGCCTTCGTGGCCCAGAATGACCGGAAAAATACCTTCAGGGTCGTCACCGGACAGGGTGAAGGCGTCGGTATGGCAGACACCAGTGGCCACAATACGCACCAGCACTTCGCCAGCTTTTGGCGGCATCACGTCAACCTCTTCGATAGAAAGCGGCTGGCCGGGGCCCCAGGCGATGGCGGCTTTGGATTTGATCATCTGTGTCATCAGAGTTGTTCCTACTTTTTATGGATGAGTTCATGCGGCAATCGGGCCACCGCGTCTATGGAAACAATTGTAGCCTCTCCTGGAAAAACGATAATCCTTCTAAATAGCAAATAACCTTTACTATCTGGTAACAATGGAGCAGACAACCTAGCTTGGTCATGCCGCCACTGCTCCTGCTGATTCTGGCGGGTACAGTCTGTACGATCTCCAAAATCACTGATATATGGGTCAGTGGATGTGGCCGGTAGACCGCAGGCGGGTTTTCAACAGATTATAGAGGGTTACTGACGTGCAAGACCGGTTTTCAATACGGGCCGACGATGGATGATCCAGTAGGTCATGCCCAACAAGAAACCGCCGATGATCTTGCTCAGGGAAACGGGAGGACAGCCGATTGACACAGCAATAGCTGCCCCTGGGGTAAGCTGCAGGGACGCAGCTTGTGAATAGAGGTTTGGCAAAATGCGCGGGTAATCTTGCCGCTTTCTTAACTAAAAGAACCGAATTTCGCAGTTGGTCTGTCTGTTCTCGGTCAGCCGCCTAGTAATCATGACACTCCGTAGTTTTATCCCGATCCCACCGACTCTCAGTTAAGAGCAGTTTTTGCTGAGCTTGCTTACGCCTCTTCCCTTGATTGAAACCTGTTTTATTCAGTGCGAAAAACTGGCATCGTTGCTCATAGGTCAGCTACGTGTAGGTACTCATCGTTGCATCTCTTGCCGGGGAAAATCCGATCAGCCTACAAGCAGCCGACCGCTTTCTCTACTCAATCAAGCTAGGCACTTATTAGTTGAATCCAAGAGAGGTTAACCCGATGGTCACCGCGATTATTTTGATCAGCACCAGCCGCACCCAAATCAACAGCGTCGCTGAAACACTGGCCAGTCTTGAGCCGGTATCCGAGGTCTATTCGGTCAGTGGCAACTACGATCTGGTCGCCATTGTGCGGGTCGCCGACAATGACAAGTTTGCCACCTTTGTCACCGATCAGATGGCGCAAATAGATGGCATCACCAGCACGCACAGCATGCTCGCCTTCAACGCCTTCTCTCGCCACGATCTGGACAGTATGTTTTCGATTGGGATGTAACAGCAAGGGGCTAACCGCCAGTAAACGTGCGGCTTAGCGGTTGCTTCATTCACTCGGCTATTGCACGGAGTTGTGACATGAACATAAACAAGATCGACCATATCAGCATCGCGGTGAAAGACCTCGAAGCGGCCAAACTGATCTGGCAACCGGTGCTGGGGAAAACAGAACCCGATGAAAGCTATGAAGATAATACCGAACAGATCCGCGTCGCCCGTTATTATGTTGGCGAAGTGGGGGTGGAGTTGATGGAGTCGTTGACCGACGAGGGAGAGGTTGCTCGATTTATCAAAACCCAGGGCGAAGGAATCATGCTGCTCAGCTTGGGTGTCAACAGTGTTAAGGACGCGTGCCGTGAACTGGCGGATCAGAACTATCCGCTGGTGGGTCCGCCCCGATCGTTTCGCAACGGCGAATTCAACTTTATTCACCCCAGTAAGATGAATGGAGTGTTACTGGAACTGATTGATGAGGGAGAGAATTAAAGTGCCACTGAATTCGCGCGGGAAAATACAACGCAAACGGTTTCACATTCGATAAACTGATCTCTGTCATTTTAAAAACGATCTAATGAATATTCTGGGGTCTTGTGTTCCGCCTACCCAGTCTCCATTGGCTGAATTGCTGCTTTGGGCCACCGGAAATACTGACTTTTATTGATACTAACCGTCCGTGATGTATAGAAGTATGACGAGTTTACCCGTCGTTTATTGTTTGCTAACCCCAATAGCAAGCTCATCAAAACTAGTTTGGTCATGGATCATGTAAAGGTTGGCCTTTCTATGCCTGTAAAAGCAGATAGCGCAATGATTCATGATTAGGCTGGATCATTCAATGTCAGAAAGATCGATGTTTTTTCGACACTCGACCCTTCCAGTTGCTCTATTGGCAGCTGCTCATACCAGGGGCGAAAACTGCTTAAAATGGGGAGATCACAACATTCGCATGCAGGCTGTTGTGGGGCTGAGGGTTAGAGACCCTCGGCTACCCGATTATACCCCGCTGGCTCACAACCCAGGTTCAGACAGGCTCGGGTGGTCGTCGGGACGGCGACCAAGTGGTCAGTGATACTTTCGCTCTGCGTCTTTGATTAATTGGCACGGTATCTCGGTAGCGCTTTTTTTAAGGGTCTGATAGTGCTGCAACAGCAGGTTTGTTTCCAGTGCAGAAAGGGGTGTATCAAAGAAAAAAGATTATCCACTAGGCTGATCGAGATGGCTGCAATCACCCAGGCTGCCTGAATTGATAAAGACAGTCTATTGGCCTCTTTCAAAGGAATAATCCCTACAATCTAAAATAGCTTTTGCTACTGTGTAACAATTCTAACGATCTAACTTAGATACCTTCAGCCTCTGTGGCGGAAGGACATTAAGCGCGGTGGCCGAAGCATTGGCAGGCTCATTGACAGGCCCTTTGAGTACTATACCGAATTGTTTTTTGAGGTAGATACCATGTTCAACTGGGAAGGCGTCAGTGAATTTGTCGCAGTTGCCGAAGCGGAGAGTTTTACTGCCGCCGGCAAACGGCTCGGTATATCAACAGCCCAGGTCAGCCGACAGGTCAGCGCCCTGGAAACCCGGCTGTCCGCCAAGCTGTTCTATCGAACGACGCGCCAGGTGTCAGTGACGGAGCTGGGCAACATCTACTACCAACACTGTCGGCAGCTATTGGACGGTTTGGATGAAGCGGAGCGCGCCATCACCAATCTGCAGAGCACGCCGACGGGGAAGCTGAAAATCACCGCGCCGGTCACCTACGGGGAGCGGACAATCGCCCCCTTGGTGAACAGCTTTGTGGTGAAATACCCGGGGCTGGAAGTGCGGCTGCACTTAACCAACCAAACCCTGGATCTGATTGACGAAGGCTATGATTTGGCCATCCGCCTGGGGAAGCTGGGTGATTCGACGATGATGGCCAAGCGCCTGGCGTCACGCACCCAGTACGTCTGCGCATCGCCCGACTACCTCGCAACCCATGGGGTGCCGCATTCGCTGTCGGAACTGGAACAACACAACTGTCTTAAAGGCACGCTGGACTACTGGCGTTTTCAGGAAAACGGCAACGCGCGCAACATCAAGGTCAAAGGCAATATTCGTTGTAACAGTGGCCGCGCCCTGGTTGATGCCGCGTTGAAGGGGATAGGTATCGTCCAACTACCGGACTACTATGTCTCGCACAGTATCGAAAATGGTCAGCTGATCTCGCTTTTGGAGTACCTTCGCGAACCGGATGAGGGCGTTTGGGCGCTGTATCCGCATAACAGACACCTGTCACCCAAGGTGCGGATGCTGATTGATTATTTGGTTAAAGAGCTGGGTGAAGCGTTAGGGTAGGTACGACTTCACCACTTAGGGACCCGTCACTGGCTCAGAAAAAATGCCATCTCGTCACTCTAAGCATAGTTTAGGCTGCAACTGGCCGATCTATATCTGGTCAGTCAATGCCGGTTACATTTTGCAGGTCAGCCTCGGCTACTACATCAAGCCACTGTTTAACGTGTTGTTGAGAGTGTGTTTTCTACAGGAGCGGCTACGTTCGGTGCAGTGGTTGGCCCATCGCCCTGGCTGCGCTTACAGCGCCCACCGTCTCACCCTGGCGACCCTGGGGCTGTTTCTGTATATATCCCCCCGATCCTATGGCCTTAGCGCGATGTGATTCCCAGAAGCCTCTCCTGCTTAGCCAACTGCCGCAATCCCTGTAACGCGACCTGCATCGTCTTATCGGTACGCTCCAGCGGATAGACCAGATACACGGGTAACGAGAACACAGGGATGTCGGCAACCCGCCATAACTGCCCCGTATCGATCAGGTTTCGCGTCATCCGGTGAGGGAAAAAGCCGGCACCGCCCGAGTGCAGCATCTGGCGTATTCCCAGCCAGCCAACATTGGCCAGCAGCGCTGGCGGCGGCACGTCAGGGAAGTGGGTCGTGAACTGAGCCTTGAATTCAGGCCCCCAATCGATATGGATGTAACGCTCATCTTTCCAGTCACCGTCTCGGTCGGTGCACACCAACAAGAGCTGTTCGTCGAACAGGTGCTCGATCCCCAGACCCGGCCTATTCTGCGGAGTGTACATCACACCGATGTCAGTGATGCCCTGTATCAGCCCCTGCATGGTGTCCTCTTCGAAGCCGATCTCAATTCGCAACGAGACATCCGGCATCCGCTGACGCATCCAGGCGGTCCATTGGGGCAGAAAACCTTCCCATAAGGCGATGCGTCCTCGCAGCGTCAGGCTGCCGCTATACCCCGAAGGCAGGCCGACGTCATGGCGAGCCTGTTCGAGGGTCTGCACTAGGTTTTTGGCGTGCCGCAGGAAACGCTGCCCGGCCGCCGTCAGCTCGGCGCCATGACGACCACGCAGTAGCAGGGAGGCACCGAGTTGCTGCTCCAAGACCTTGATCCGGGCGCTGACGGTGGACTGGGTGATATGCAGCCGTTCTGCGGCACTAACGAAGTTACCGGCGGCCACGACGGCGAGAAAGGTTCGAGCAAGTTCAGTATCCATCCTGGGACTTTATATCGAAATTTCCGATAGTAAAAGCAGAAAATAATCGTTTGTTAAATGCTGAGGCAGTCCATACATTACCGCCTCAGCTAACAACTCGGGAGGTAGCGTGATCAATAAAGACAGCACAGGTAGACTGCAACGCATCAGAAGGCTGCTTTTTTCAGACGATATCAACCAGGCTAGCCATGGCGAGCGTTTGTTCTCGGCCCTAAGTGGATTTATCGGGCTTTATGGGCTGTTGTGGATAAACGCTGAGATACTCCATCTTCAGGGTGCGGCAATGGTGGTGGGTTCCATGGGCGCCACCCTGGTGTTGGTTTTTGCGGTACCCCACGGAGCACTGTCCCAGCCCTGGGCGGTGTTTGGCGGCCACCTGATTTCCGCCCTGATTGGCGTCAGCTGTGCGCAGTTAATCGCCGATCCGGTACTGGCTGCAGCCGTTGCCGTTGGGCTTGCCGTCGGGGCGATGTACTACCTGCACTGTATTCATCCACCCGGCGGCGCGACCGCGATGGTGGCGGTGCTGGGCGGCAACGAGGTGCATCAGATGGGCTATAGCTTTGTCGCCCAGCCGGTGCTGGAAAACGTGCTGATCGTTCTGGCCATGGCGGTGCTGGTTAATTTCCCTTTTCGGCACCGACGCTATCCTGCGGTACTCTCCAAGCCCTACCCACCCAAGGAGCCCATCGATGAGAAGCCTGCCATTACCCACCAGGGCCTCGGATACGCCTTTTCTCAACTCGATTCCTTTATCGATGTCAGCGAGCAGGACCTGATTCGCATCTATACGCTGGCGCTTCACCACGCCCACCAACCCGGCCTCCGGTCGGGTAAAACCGGCGAACAGGGCAGCGAACAGGGTGCGGGCCAGGGAATGCGGTAGAACGGGGTCTGAACGAGCAGTGTGTGCGGGGCACTATCTGGCTTGCGCAGTTAGCGTTAGCCGGATTGTTCCAGTAGCAGGCGTTTGATTTTGTCGATGGCAGCCATAGGGTTTAAGCCCTTAGGACAGACCCAGGTGCAATTTTGAATGTTGCGGCAACGAAAAACGCTGTAGGGGTCCTGCAACGCATTCAGGCGTTCGGCCTTGGCCGTATCCCGACTGTCGACCAGAAACCGATAGGCCTGCAATAGGCCGGCCGGACCAACATATTTTTCCGGATTCCACCACCAGGAAGGACAGGCTGACGTGCAGCAACCGCAAAGTATGCACTCGTACAGACCGTCAAGCTTTTTCCGCTCTTGTGGTGACTGCAGGCGTTCAATCGAGGTAGAGGGGGTGTCATTGATCAGATAGGGTTTTATTTTCTCGTACTGGCGCTGAAACCCCTGCATATCAACCACAAGATCACGAATCACCGGCATACCCGGCAGGGGTCTGAGAACCAGCCGATTTGACTGCGCGATGGCATCGCCTACCCGGGTGATGCATCCCAAGCCATTTTTGCCGTTGATATTCATGCCATCAGATCCACACACACCCTCGCGGCAGGAACGTCGGTAACTGAGGGTCGGATCCTGGGTTTTCAGGTACTCCAGCGCATCCAGCACCATCCGCTGGCGAAACTGGTCGTCGACCTGGAACACCTGCATGTAGGGTTCGTTGTCAAACTCAGGGTGATAGCGGTAAATCTCGACATCAATCATGGCGCTTTCCTGGCGAGCTTGGTTGATACAGGGGGTTATTAACCTGACGCTGCTTTGTGCCGCGGCGGTTCATCCATAAACTTCCTGTTAGGGCGGCAATTTCGCTCGGCATTAAACTGCCGCCTTAATAATAGCCACGACGGCCTCGGCTGGAAGGCCTAATGCTGTGCATCCCTGCACCCCCTCGGCCTTCTGCCTGAGCAGCACTTAACGCCTCGCTGCGTAACATCACTCATCAAGCACAGCGAGTCCATCAAGCACAGCGAGTCCATCAAGCACAGCGAGTCCATCAAGCACAGCGAGTCCATCAAGGATAGGAATAATGCTCTGTTGCCATACCTGTTGATATTCGGCTTCGCTGGCATCTTGGTGGTAATGTTTTTTGACGCCGAGGGTAGAAAGATCGAGGTAGGCACTAATCGCTATATCGAACTGCTCGAGAGTCTTGCTGGCGCAATGCAGCGGACAGCCGTCCAATACCAGAATCTTACGCGCTGATTTAGCCGTTCTCACTAACGCCTTGACCCGTCCTCCGACGCCGGCAATGCATGACATCTCTGCGCGTTGTTCACGATCAAGCCGTACCGCGATACGGTTGGTCATTTGTGCCGCACTCGAACACCCCGAACAGGCGTACACCAGTGGCAGGTGCGCATAGTGCGCTTTCTGTGCTTTCGCACGGCTATCGATGGTTGGCTTGGGTGTTGTCATCAAGATCTCCATGATTTGTAACAGGTCCGCACCTTCGCTAAACAGATCCCGCTGCCGCTTTCTGGGTAATATTTGACGCCCACAGACAGGCTCGCCATCTGGTCGCTGGTATAACCTGTGTACCTACCCAATCCCCGGCAAAACCAGCTGCCGGAATAATAAAATAACAACTAGGGAGGTGACCATGAGTGCATCAATGGCTCTGGATGATACGCTGTTTGAATCAACACAGATGGAATTCGGCTTTCCTAGCAAGGTGAAGAATCTGTCCTGGCTCGAAGGCAACGTGGTGCGAGTACAGCTGACCATGCCGGCCGACTTCCCCCGCTTTCGTCCTGGGCAATATATCGAACTGGCTCTGGAAGACGGCACCAGGCGGCCTTTCTCCATCGCCAACTACCACCCGCAATCCGAGGAGATTGAACTCCATATCGAGGCGCGCCCAGACAGCCAAGCGACTTGGCGTATGGTTAGCCAGATGCAGCAGCGTGGAGAGATCAGGGTCTACCCGGCTAAAGGCTCGGTGCAGCTTAAACCCGCCATCGGCCCACAGGTGTTTCTCGCCGCCGGTACCGGTTTCGCACAGATCAAGGCCTTAATAGAACAGTATCTGCACCGTTGCCAATCCAGGAGCAACGACCAATTTCCGATCTACCTGTTCTGGGGCAGCGAACAGCCGCAACAACGCTATCTCGAGAAACAGGTCGGGGCCTGGTGTCGGCAGCAAACAAACCTTCGTTATCTGCCCTTGGACTGGCAGAGCGGCGATTGCTGGGGAAAATCGGTCAGCGCTGAAGTTGAACAACTGAAACACAGCCAGATCTACGCTTGCGGTTCTCCCTGGCGCATATATCAAACACTGGACTTTCTAGAACGACAGGGGGTGAGTGCTACTCAGATCCAGTCCGATGTATTTGCCTACGCACCGCGCCCGTCCAAAAAAGCAACCAAAACTGTGGCTTAACAGGATTGGTACCCCCGCTGGGTGACCCCAGCCTTCGAACACCTGGCGACAACCACTAAACGGTCGTATCCGTTTCGGGTAAGGCCAGGCCGGCTAGACAGTCCGCTACTGGAGAAGCTTGTAGATGAGAAACGCATTGATCCTAACCCTTATTGGTCCCGACAAACCGGGTCTTGTCGAGATGGTGTCCGCTACCCTGTCCGCGCATGAAGCCAATTGGCAACAGAGCAGCATGTCCCGTCTGGCGGGTAAGTTTGCAGGTATCCTGAAAGCCAATGTTGATAGCCGCAGGCTATCAACACTCACCCGATCCTTGAATGAACTGGAATCCAGCGGCCTGAGGGTGATCGTGGAAACCGACCAGGGCGAAAACAGCACCCAGTCTGGGCAACAGGTTACTCTGGCGCTGATAGGCCACGACAAATCGGGAATTGTTCATGAAATCTCCCGAATCCTGGTTTCCCAAGGAGTCAGCATTGAGCAGTTTGAATCCAGTGTCATGAGCGGCCCGATGTCGGCTGAACCCCTGTTCAAAGCTGATGCAAAACTTTGTGTTCCTGCAACGATTGACCTGGACCAACTGCAGTCGACCCTAGAATCGATCGCCGTCAACCTGATGGTCGATATCAGTTTCAAAGAGGTGTAGCCAGTTTTGCCATCCACTCCAGCGTCAAAGACAGTAACGGCGCCGCCGATCGGTAACCAATAATGGCTAAAATTGTGCGGTTGGGGTGAAAAACCTTCTCCGCCCAATATGCTTAGGTCTTATTTAGCGCCACCGCAAGCTCCGGCACCTACAACTCTGTTACCCGTTCAAGCGTCGTCTGATCCGACCAGCAGTCCTTGAAACGACAATATTTCAACGACAATATGCACCTGTTCCGACGCGGATTTTCAGTAATATCTGTTTTGTTTATTCCCTTGCGGCAAGTGCCTCGTTGAAAGGGACGAGGGAGGTGCGGGTAGATACAGCACGCAGAGCTATCTTATGAATCATCTCGTCCACAGTAGCGCAGCAATCCGACAGAATCGAGACCTGGTACTTTTCTGCAGACTTCGAGATAGCTGTATGGGTGACACAGTTCTGGGTCATCATCCCGCAGATCAAGAGCTCCTCTACACCTAGCTCAGATAAAGTTTTCTCCAGATTGGTATCGACAAAGCTGTCTGCAAAGGCCTTGATAACTATCGGTGCGCCAGCGGCGGCGGCCAGGATACGCGGGTGAATTGCGACACCTTCGGTTCCTTCGTTGAAGAAGGGAGCGATGCCCATCTTGGCGTCAGCAACGTGTTGAATCAAGATTACTGTATTTCCTGCATTCTGAGCCAGTTTAATAGCAATCTAGATATTGTTGAGAGTGGCATCTGCATTCCACAATGGAAACTTACCACCTGGTAAATAGTCATTCTGCAGGTCGATAACAAGAAGAGCGCGCTTGGCTGGATAAGACATGATGATTTCCTTTGAATGAATTTGTTGGATTGATTATCTGCTTCATTACCTTGGCTAGCGAGTGGCCCGAATGACAAATAACGATTATATTAGGCCAATTCTGTATTGATGAGTTCGTATCGATGCCCAAGCCTACGCTGGTATCAGTAATTGCCTTTGACCGTATCAGCCCCTTTCACCTGTCGGCTCCCTGCGTAGTATTTGGGGAGGGTCAGACAAGCCCCGACACCTTTGAGCTAAAGGTCTGTTCGGCCGAAGGCAAACGGCTGCGGACTACAGCAGGCTACGAGGTGGTAGTCGAACACGGCTTGGAGATGATCGAGCAGGCCGACATCCTGATCGTACCCAGCTGGCGCGACCCTAATGAGCGGCCTCCCCAGTTGTTGTTGGACGCCTTGGTGGCCGCTCATCGTCGTGGAGCGCAAGTGGTTGGGCTATGTTTAGGGGCTTACGTGCTGGCCGAGGCCGGTCTGCTGGATGGTGGACGGGCAACCACCCACTGGGCCTACAGCGAGGATTTCTCCCGCCGTTATCCAAGGGTGCAGCTGAACCCGGATGTGCTTTATATTGATGAGGGGCGGATCATTACCTCCGCCGGGACAGCGGCTGGAATCGATTGTTGCCTGCATATGCTACGAGAAAAGCTAGGAGCAGAACTAGCCAATCGTGCAGCTCGGCGGCTGGTGGTCCCTCCCCACCGGCAGGGCGGTCAGGCACAGTTTATCGACCAGCCGTTGCCAGTCGCTACTCGTGACTCCAACTTGGCCGAACTGATCGACTAGGTTCGCGCCAACCTCAGTCTTGCCCACAGTTTGGATAGCTTGGCCGAGCACGGGCACATGAGCTGACGCACTTTTACCCGCCATTTTCGCCAGATTACCGGGATCACGGTAAAAAAATGGCTACTCAACGAGCGCCTATATCTATGCCAACGGATGCTAGAAACCTCCGACTGCTCCATCGAAAGCGTCGCCGATCATGCTGGCTTCGGGTCGGTGATCTCAATGCGGCAGCAGTTTCGTCAGGCATTCGGATTGACCCCAACTGCTTGGCGAAAGTCATTTAAAGGTCAATAAATAATTATCAGATGTCCGACTCAAGCCCATGTGGTTCAGGCCTAAGCCGGGTGTGATTTAACAATCGCTGATGGCAAGAACGGCCAGTTCAATGGCAGCTTTCCAAGCTCAAATTTATAGATGTTCGGCGTCATCCTAATTGTCGCCGAACAGTAGATATAAAACGCAAAACCTAGCCCTTACGAGGCCCTTTTGGGCCGTACTTTGCCCCCTAGTGCCTGATTCCCCGGAGGGCGCTTGCCGAGCGCTACCGCTATGGCCGCAGCGCCATGGACACCATCTACAGTGGCGCGGGCATCTTCTGGATCGAGGGCTTCATCGCCCTGTTCATGCTGTCCCTGGTGACCCTGTTCAAGCCGGTGCTGCCCATCGCCCCCTCCATCACCCTGTTGATCACCGGCTATCTGTGCATCAGCGTCGGGGCGAGCAGGTCGACAACGCCACCTCCATGGGTGTGGCCGGCACCATGGGTGTGGTACTGGAGATCTACGGCGCCGCCTGGGGCCTGGCCGCCGGCGTGATCCTCTACCTTCTGCTGGAAAAACGCAGCAAGAAGTCCCTGGCCGAACATGCCGGAGAGACACACGAAGAGCCGATTCTTATCGAAGAGAACCCGTCGGACTTCAAGAACGTCTGATCCCTTCTCTTTTCATCAACCGGCCTTCGTGGCCAGTTTTTTTTGCTTATTCCTGGCAAAGTGGGCTGCCAGCAACCATGATTTCAGGGTCATCGTTTCCATAGGGATAGAAAGGAGACCAGCCATGAACGAAGCGGACAACAGCCGGAACCGGGAAGCCCAACTGGGCCCCCTGGCCAGCCTGATCGGCGCCTGGGAGGGCATCTACGGTGAGGAGGACGATCCCGACACCGCGATCAGCTATCACGAAACCATCACCTTCGAACCCATCGGCCCGGTCGACACCGGCGCCGGCAAACTCCATGGCTTGCGTTCATCCACCTTCGCCTGGGCCTATGGGGAACAGGACGGCCCGCCGATCCACGAGGAGCTCGGCTACTGGTTATGGTGCCCCCGGGAGCGACGGGTCATCCGCAGCTTCACCAACCATAACGGCGTGGCGATCAATGCCGCCGGCGAATGCGATGCCGACGCCGATCAGTTCGAGATCGTCGCCCGGGCCGACGCCACCTCCTGCGGCATCGTTTCCATCCCATTCCTCAACCACGGCTGCCGGACCCTCGCCTACCGGCTGGCGCTGACCATCAAGAGCGACCACTCCTTCAGCTACCAGGAGGAGACCCGCCTGCGGACCGAAGGCGGGGAAGAGACCTTCATTCATCGCGGCCACAATAAGCTGGCCAAGGTGCACTGAACTCATTACTCCCCCTGAAAATGGGGCCCAGGATGCGATACAGGCTGTAGGCGTCGTCGCTCCCGGCCAGTTCCCGGATCGAGTGCACGGCGAAGGTGGGGACCCCGCTGCCCAGGACCCGACAGCCGGGTCGATACGCCAATTCGGGCGGCGCCGTAACTCCCCCCTGAAAAAACGGCCCAGGATGCCTGGATGCGCAGGGGCGGTCGCTGCCTGGCTATGCACAGCAGGAATTCGATGATTTCCTCCAGTGTGGTCGCCTGGACTAGCAGCTCTGGATTTTTTGCATGGGCTTGAGCTTGAGCATAGACAGCTCTCAAAACCGGACTCTAAGAGCTGCGTGATAGGCTTGGATTTACGGGAAAAGGGCTTTTATTCTTCCTATACTCAATGAGAGTTATACTTATTGTATTCTAATCATCCATCTCGATATTGCCGTAACACACAGATGATGAATCCAAAAGTCCGTTCTAAAAAACCGGTTTTAACTAGATTAGTGATTGTCTATTTTATCAAAAATAAAGGGATCCTTATTAGCTTTAATTCGGACCCAGTTCAACGAAGACCTGACTGACTTTCGCGAAAGAAGATTCTGTTCAATCTTGTTTTTACCTGGAAACGGGAGCAAGCTAAGGCTGATTAATATCGTGATCAAACCTTGACCAGGTAAAACCAACATTGCAAGCCCACAGATTAACAAGACTATTCCAATAGTGATTTTTGCAAGTTTAACCATGTAGGCTACGCTACTGTTCCACGACCTTAGTAAAGGTTTATCAATAGCGTCATCACCAGAGATTTTTTTACGGACAAAGTAGCGTTTATCCATTTTGATAATGATGTAACTTATCACTAAAAAATAAGTGATAGAAACAGCTGTCGTTACCAAAATTGTTAAGGATATATAATTGGCGCTAAAAGTCTCTGTAAAATAAGTTGCTATTTTGTGGAAATTTTCGCTAAACACTTTGGTGTTCCGTCATTGATTTAGCCATGTTTAATTTAAGTTGGATTTTATGCAAATATTTGAAGAATTTCTTGAATGGATATACATTCATTGGGTAACCATCATAGTTGTTTTTTATATTACCTTATCAGTTGTGACATCGTTACATGTACTTCTGTTCAAAGAAAACGAACGTGCATCACTGGCTTGGATTGGTCTTGTTATATTTTCGCCCGTTATGGGAAGTTTATTTTATTGGTTGTTTGGCATAAACCGCATCAAACGTTTCGCACAAAAAAAGCATCCAAAAACGCAAAAACAAGACTTTCTCCACCAAGAAAAACTTAATAAATTTCACCACTTACCTAAAAACTGGCATACAGCAATCATCGCGGGATATAACATTCACCCCGTTAATTACGTGGCAGATAACCGAGTTGAACCGCTTATAAATGGCGATATAGCCTACCCGGCAATGATCCAATCCATTCATAACGCTAAGCGTTACATCGTATTATCGAATTATATATTTGACAATGATTCACTTGGACGCCAATTTGTTAGTGCTTTAGCTGAAGCACATCAACGAGGTGTGATTGTGAACGTGTTACTGGACGGGATCGGCATTGGTTATAGCTGGCACAAATTAGCCAGAGTTTTAAAAAAACAGGGGGTAAAAACCGCCTGTTTTTTACCCGCAATTTCTCTAACCAATATTCGTTTTATCAATCTAAGAAACCACAGAAAAATACTCTGCGTGGATGGTGTAACAGCTTACATTGGTGGAATGAACGTGAGTAAAAACAATATAGTTAAATTTGCAGCACACCCCATTGATGATATTCATTTTAAAGTGACAGGCCCGGTGATTGACCAGATTAGTCAGGTATTTAGAGAGGACTGGTTTTTTGCTACGGATGAGTTAATTCAATTTCCCCGCTATCAACCAAACAAACCAGAGCAAACAAGCGATAAACCCGTCGTTGCCCGAATCGTTCAAGGTGGTCCGGATGAAGACCATAACAAAATACGCTGGACATTAATTAACGCATTAGTTTGCGCACAAACAAGCGTGAAAATCATGACACCCTATTTTATCCCCGACCAAACATTAATGACGTCTCTTCACGCAGCGGCACTGCGCGGCGTGTCAATCGAAATTATTGTGCCTGAACACAGTGATATTCCGTTTTTGGACTGGGTGATGGAAGCAAATTTCTCGAGGATAATGGTGCACGGCATACGGATATACAAAAATAAAAGACCTTTTGACCACAGTAAAATTGTCATTATTGATGACATCTGGTCATTTATTGGCTCCACCAATTGGGATGCCAGGAGTCTTGAACTCAATTTCGAAATCAACCTGGAATGTTTTGATACCGCTCTCAATGCAACACTAACAGAATTCTTTTGCTTAAAAAAAGAATATGCGATCCCCGTTAGTGAGGCTCACATTAGTGGCTTGCCGACCTACAAAAAAATTCGCAACAACTTGTTTCGTTTATTTTCGCCTTACCTGTAATGCTACCCATACAATTGAAGACACTTGCCGTCATACGTTTTTTTAATAAAGGCCTATATCTTTATGATTAAAAGTCGCTACAGCCCCGTTGAATCACTAAAAATTATGGGCCGCGCGTCGAAACACGTGATGGGGCCGAACATCGAGGTATTACTGTGGAATGTTTTTAAATGCAAGAAAAAGGGATGGCAGGAAGATTTTAAAACACTTATAAGTGGCAAAGATTTAATTCTATTGCAGGAAGCTGTTCTAAATTCACCCTTCGACAACCAGTTTAACAAATCTTTACAGTACCAGTGGATTATGGCACGCAGCTTCAGAAACGTAAAAACCAACATCGAAACTGGCGTTAAAACCGGGTCGACTGTCGCAGCAGAAAAACATTATTTTTCAGTTTCTAAATATAGCGAGCCAATTTCAAAAACAAAAAAAATATTGCTGACAACCCTGTATCCATTACATACCCTTGAGCAGTCATTGCTGGTTGTAAATTCCCACATCATCAACTTTGTGTCTTTCGAAAAATTCGCAGCGCACCTAGATCAAGTTTTCCAAACTCTGGAACTTCATGATGGGCCCATATTATTGGCGGGTGATTTTAATACCTGGAATGGGAAAAGATTGAAATACTTTAATCAGCTCGCAAAGTCGTTTTTGTTAGATGAAGTAAAAATAATGCGCCAGCCAAGGCTAAATCATTTATATAAGCACCTTGACCATATTTACTGTCGCGGATTAGAGGTAGTCGATACGCACGTACATACCCATATTCACTCTTCTGATCACTACCCAATTAGTTTTTCGTTACAAACATCAAATCCAGCTGTAATAAAATAACGTCATTTCTTTCATAACGGATCTCACGTATGGCACATTAATTAGCGGATTGGGGACGTGGTTTTGCTAATAAATAATAACCCGGCTTAATTTTTTGCAGCTGTTGTTGCCCCTTCAATGCAAAATAAAAAAAATGCAGGTTAAGAGTCGATGAAATCGACTTGTTGAACGACTCAGGGCGTGAACCGGTCATACGTATTTGACTTGAATTATATTTTGCACCTAGATTTCTCACCGACATCAGACGCTTCTTGTACAAACGGTCATTTGCCAAATAGATAAAGTCAAAATTTTCACAATCTAGTCGGTTTTGTAGAGTAGGAATAGCGTTTATCCGTCCTATACTCAGCTACTTTGTCAAATGAAAAAATATTCCATAAATCGGTGTTACTGACGTTAGACAAGTTCTTTTTAAGTGTCGGCTTAGGGCCGACTCTTGCCGCTGCCGGTTACCCGAAAAGCGAGAACGGTACTAAGCGAGAACGGTACCAAGTCTTGCCTTTTGCGCTCACCATCACAGCATTGGCTCTAAAATCCGAACACCTAACGAGCCTATAGGACGAGAGATATGAAAACAGGACTCCTTTCTTGTATTTTAATCCTAATATCAGCATTTGGACAGATCGCGCTGGCGGGCCCACATAGTCTTAATTTTGGTGTTTTTGAGGAGTCCTACCCTGCCAGCTCCAATAATTGGTTTGATGGAGGCGCACCAAGAGCTCATGGCGCATCAATCACCTATAGTTACGATCAATTAGAAGATCGAAACTGGTCCCATCTTGATAGCTTTTACCTCTCCTTTAACGCTACCTTAAAATGGGAAGATGACGCTCAACTTTACGATACAGATCGGGTCGCAACTTCTGCCGCCGCTGACATTATTGTTCTTTTTCCTATTTCTAATCAATACAGCGATCTCATAACGAGTATGATACTGGGATTTGAAATAGAGGAAAATGGCCCTCAAATCAATGACCAGCACTATGTCGGTCACACGGGAATTCAACTAGAAAAGATTTTCGGCACTAGGATCGGCGAGTTCATCGTTAAGGGTGCCGTCGAATACGCCACTTACTCATATGAAGTTGATGACGAGCCGGCTCTTCAGCAAACTAGAAGCCCTAGGGAACTGTTAGGTCATGAGGGACACGGTAGCTTAATAAGGGCTGATCTAGAGTACCATGCCGGGGAAAACCGATTTCGTCTCTTATATTATCGCCTAGCAGCCGACGACGACCAACAGAGCCAAAATGGCTACTCCAAAGAGAAATATTCGATCACATGGACCCGTAAACTTTCCAACCAGACTCAGTGTAGCCTGGATTATTCGGTGATCAGCCATGACTACCGCCCGGTGGTCCTTGCCTTTAAAGACACTCTACATACAGCTAGCGCGTCTTGTCGCTACAACTACCGTTAAGTTTTGATTAGCCACCTTCTTCCCAAGATCAGGTGGATATTATTCTTAAATGGTTTAAAAGGTTATTGCAAAAGGAGTTGAAAATCTCTCCAAGGAGTTACCGCTCGCAACTTCAATAACAGCCTGTGGAGTGATCAGTCCTGGTGCCGAAGCTTCAGCATCAGGACTCCCAGCGGCGGCTTAGGGCCGTAAGGAGACGGTCAGCACTGCAAAGAATACTTTATTATGATGTGCGAAGTTTGATTTGACCCAATACTGCATATAGTGCTGGTGGAGCTAAAGGGATAACCTTTTTAAATATACAGCTCCAGCCTAATTGTGCAGCCTTCATACGCCTCTTCCGGAGGCGGGCTTTCATCCCACCGACGCTGCGCGATCAGTGGGCTTTACGCCGCATTGCTATAAAGATTCCCGCCGTGGGCTACTGGTGTGGCGGGACGCCCCGGCGTCCCACAGCAACTGATCGGCCATGAAGGATTTATCTGAAAAAGCTCTCCAGGGCCCAGCCTGAGGTATCGTTGGCCGAGCCTGGAGAGAAGAGGAAATGAGAACCTGAGACAACGCCAGGGTCGTCTTAGTCGGCAAACACCACGGTCCGGTTGTCGTGCAGGAATACCCGCTTTTCGACATGATAACGCACCGCCCGGGTCAGGGTGAGCGCCTCTATATGCTGCCCCTTGGCAACCAGGTCTTGCGGATAATGGCTATGGTCCACCGTCTGCACCCCCTGGGTGATAATGGGTCCCTCATCCAGGTCGCTGTTAACGTAGTGGGCCGTCGCGCCGACCAGCTTCACCCCCTTGGACCAGGCCTGGTGATAGGGTTTGGCCCCTTTGAATCCGGGTAGCAGGGAATGATGGATATTGATCGCCCGGCCGCTTAGCTTCTTGCACAGGTCGTTAGACAGGACCTGCATATAGCGGGCCAGCACCACCAATTCACAATCGTACTGCTGAATCAGCTCCCATACCTGCTGCTCCTGCGCCGCCTTGGTTTGAGCGGTAACGGGTAGGTGGTGATAGGGAATACCGTGCCAACGGGCCAGCTCTTCAAGATCCGGATGGTTGGAAATAATCACCGGAATTTCGATCGCCAGCTTACCCGTGCGATAGTGGTAAAGCAGATCATTGAGGCAGTGATCGTACTTGGACACCATGATCGCCACGCGCGGCCGATGCTGCGCCGAGGTCAGCTGCCAGTTCATTGCGAACGCCTCGGCTCTGGGGGCAAAATCGGTCGAAAAACGTTCGGGACAGAACTCCTCATTCAGCGGGAAGAACTCAACCCGAATACTGAAATGATCCATCTCCTGGTCATCGAAAGAGTGGATTTCTCCGATATAGTTTGCAGTCTTGGCAAGAAAACGGGTCACAACATCGACCGTCCCCAAGCGGCTGGGGCAATCGGCAGTTAGAATCCAGAGATTATCTTTATGCTTCATCGTCTCTCTCCAATTAGTTTGGAACAAGGGTTAGCAGACAAACCACCCCGGCCTTCAGACCGGGGGGATTTAATTCAACCGCGTACGACCAGGCCATATTCGGCGCTGGCGTCCTGCAGCCACAGCCAGACATAGTCGGCAAAGCTGCGCCGGACCACCAGCTCCCATTTCTGTGGCCCAGTACGACGGATCACCGCCTGGGTCTTGGCGAAGGTGGTGGTGACCACCTTGCCCTCGGGAAAGTTACTGTCGTGCAGGTCATAACCGGTGCTCTTTTTCAGCACATTAATGGCGTCCTTGCCGGCCAGCACCAGCACCGTCTGCCCGCCGGATACGTTAGCAATGGAGTAATGCCCCTCCATCGCCTCACGTAGCTGCTTCTCCAGGCTAAACGCTTCCGATCCCGGAACGATCAACAACCACTCATCGGGAGAGATCCAGCGCACCGAGGCATCACCCGCTTCAGCACTCTGCATTGGGCCTGGCAAAGCAAAGCCCATAACTTGGGCAAAGCCGTTGACGAAAGATTTATTTTGCAACGAACCTCGCAATACCAAATGCCCCAGCAACGCCAACTCCTGCAGATGAACGCCACCATCGATGGAACCCTTCTTCGCCATAGACGCCAGATCAGCATGGTATAGCGGGCTCTCAGCTCTCGGCCCCTTTCCTGGCAGCTGGTCCATCAGCGCATGCAGAGGGGTTTTGCTTTCTTTCTCTACCGTCATTTGATCAAACATTTTGGCGCTCTCCTTTAGGATCCAGGAAGATAGGACTACAGACCTCGGCTTCGATAACACTGCCATCGGGTTGCGGGTAGTATACGGTCTCGCCCATGCGGCTGAGGCCGCCTCGGATAAAGCCCATCGCAATACTATGATTCAAGCAGGCGCTGAAGTAACTCGAGGTTACGTGCCCCAACATCGTCATCGGGATCGGCTGCTTGGGATCGGCCACCGCTTGCGAGCCTTCTGGGATTACCCGCTGCGGATTCTTGGTCTTCAAACCGACCAACTGCTTACGGTTCTCTTTGACACAATCCTCACGGGCCATACCGCGCTTACCGATGTAGCTGAATGGCTTAGTATTCGCCACACACCAGCTCATGCCCAGATCGATCGGAGTGACCGAGCCGTCGGTGTCTTGCCCTGCGATGATGAAGCCTTTCTCAGCACGCAGAACGTGCATGGTCTCGGTGCCATAAGGCGTTAAGTTATACTTAGCGCCGACCTCAAACACCTTCTCCCATACGTACATACCGTAGTTAGCCTGAACGTTGACCTCGAATGACAACTCACCGGTGAAGGAGATACGGAACACCCGCGCTGGTACGCCAGCCACGGTGCCTGCTTGCCAATCCATGAATTTGAAGTTGTCTTTGCTCAGATCGATATCGTCGGTCAGCTCAGCCAACAATTTACGACTGTTTGGACCGGAGATCGTCAGCGTCGACCAGTGATCGGTAACCGTATTGAAGTACACCTCCATGTCGGGCCATTCGGTCTGGTGGTAAAGCTCTAGCCATTCCAGCACCCGCGCCGCACCACCCGTTGTGGTGGTCATAACAAAGTGGTTCTCTGCCAGACAGGCGGTAACACCGTCGTCGAACACCATCCCATCTTCGCCACACATCAGACCGTAGCGGCACTTACCCACGGCCAACTTGGCCCAGGCGTTGCTGTAAACCCGTCCCAGGAACTCACGCGCATCTTTACCCTGAATGTCGATCTTACCCAGGGTCGAGGCATCCAGAATGCCGGCGCTAGCGCGAACCGCTTTACACTCGCGATTCAGGCTGTCCTGCATCGACTCACCCGGCTGGGGGAAATACCAAGGACGCTTCCACTGGCCCACATCTTCAAACTTAGCACCGTTCTCCAAGTGCCAGCGATGCATGGCGCTGTAACGTTTAGGGTCAAACAGCTCGCCACAGTGACGGCCAGCAATCGCACCAAAGGTGATCGGGGTATAGTTGGGGCGGAAAATCGTCGTGCCGGTTTCCGGAATAGACTTGTTCATCGACTTGGCGGCGATCGCCATGCCGTTGATATTACCCAGCTTGCCCTGATCGGTACCGAAACCCATCGCGGTGTAGCGTTTGACGTGCTCGATCGATTCGTAGCCTTCGCGGGTCGCCACCTCAATCGCTGCGGCGGTAACATCGGTCTGATAGTCAACAAACTGCTTGGGTGCCCGGCTAGTGGGTTTGGTATGAGGGACATGGAACAGCGTCATCGTTGGCCCCTCCTTCACCTCAACGGCAGTGGCCACCTCTACCAGTTCGTCGGACTGGTCTCCAAAACCGGCGTTAGCCGCCGCCAAGGCGCCGCGATGGGCTCCCTCTTTAAGACAGGCATTGAGGCTATAGCTGCCATTAACCGAACCGGCAGTCAGCTGCTTCTGCACCGTCTTGCCGGGCACAAAGGCCTGGATATCGTCGCGCCATTCGGGGCGGCTGCCGGCATGACAGGACAGGTGTACTGCCGGACTCCATCCACCGGCGCTGGCGACGGTATCGCAGCCCAGCTTGCGGACATTACCGGTGACGCGATCACCCTTGGCGTCGATAGCAGCGATGGTCACTCCGGCCACCCGCTTGTTCCCCTTGACCTCGATCACGGCTGCACCTTTGATCAGCTTGAGTCCGCGTTTTTGCGCTTCAACCACGCAGGCACCGGTAGGCTCGGCACGGGTATCAACAATCGCCACCACTTTACGGTCAGCATCCTGCCAGTCGAAGGCCGCTTGATAGCCCCGATCGTTGGTGGTCATCAACACCAGCTCGCTGCCGGGTACCACAGCATAGCGTTTGATATAGGTCGATACTGCCGAGGCCAGCATGCACCCCGGAACATCATTATTAGCATAAACCAGTGGTCGCTCAATCGCGCCTGTCGCCAGTACCACCCAGCCTGCCCGGACCCGGTGCATCCGCTGACGCACCTGCCCTTTAGGCGCCAGATCAGCAACATGGTCGGTACAGCGCTGATGAATAGTCAGAAAGTTGTGATCGTGGTAACCGTTGACGGTGGAACGGGGCAGCAACAGTACGTTGTCCATCTGCCGTAGTTCAGTGGTCACAAATTCAACCCACTGGGCAGCGGGCTTGCCGTCGATGGTCTCGTCACTGTGCAGTAACATACCGCCGAATTCGGCCTGCTCGTCAGCCAGGATCACCCGCGCGCCGGTACGACCGGCGGCCAAGGCGGCAGAGAGTCCAGCAGGACCTGCACCGACCACTATCACATCGCAGTGTTGGTTGATCTGGTCGTAGATATCGGGGTCATTCTCAATCGGAGCACGACCTAATCCTGCGGCCTTACGAATAAACTTCTCGTAGGTATCCCACAGCGATTGGGGGTACATAAAGGTTTTATAGTAAAAACCGGGGGGCATCATCCGCCCACCGACCTTGCCGATGTAGCTCATCATGTCGTTGTTGGTGCTGGGCCAGCCGTTGGTCGACGCCGCTACGAGCCCGTCGAATAACTCCTGTTGCGTCGCCCGGACGTTAGGCACCTGAGTGGCCTCGGTCGCGCCTAGC
>CAXBEA010000022.1:0-42913 GCA_963974645.1 uncultured Neptunomonas sp.
CATTGAGGTGTTTCTTGGGTGCGCTTTTTCTAGGCTTCATGCTATGGCTATTCAGTGGTATCTGACCGAATCAGGTGGATAGTTAAAGGCCTCGAAATCATGAGCATTACCATACTCGGCCTTAGTGTATCAGGGATTAATAAGGTTGTGCGCTTGATCATTGCTGACTCTGTTTAGCGCTCAGGCAGTGCCTGGCGAATCCGTCGCACGGCCTCTTCTAAGGTGCTGCGAGTGCAGCCAAAATTCATTCGCATATAGCGACTGTCACCAAAGTCGGCACCGGCTGACATCCCCACACCTGCTTGTTCAAAGAAGGCCGGCGGATTCTCCAACTGCAGCTCCGAAACATCGATCCAGGCGAGATAGGTGGCTTCGAAGGGATCAAGCTTTAGACCCTCGATCGCATTGATCTCGCGGAGCAGATAGTCGCGGTTCTTGCGCAGGTAAGCGCATTGTTGGAGGTTCCACGCATCGCAGTCGCGATAAGCGGCCAGGGTGGCGGTGTAGCCGAGAAGATTAACATCAGGAACAATGCCGCGTTTTACCCGCTTAAACTGTTGGCGCAATTGCGGGTCGGGAATGATTGCCAACGAGCAACCTAATCCAGCGATATTAAAGGTTTTACTCGGAGCCATCAGGGTGATCGTTTGCGCTGCCATGTCTGGATCGATCGCTGCTACGGGAATGTGTTGAACACCGGGTTCGAGCAGCAGATCGCAATGGATCTCGTCTGAGCAGAGTACCAGTTTGTGTTGACGGCAGATTTCAAGCAGCTGTTCTAGCTCGTTGCGACGATAGACGCTGCCACCTGGATTTTGGGGATTGCAGAATAGCAGTAAGCGGCTATTGGCGGTTATTGCCGCTTTCAATGCGTCAAAGTCGATCAGCCAGCGCTGTTGATCCTGGCGCATAGGTACGCTGATCAGTCCCCTGTCGGATAATCGGGGCGCGCTCATAAAAGGCGGGTAGATAGGCGTGGGTGATAGCACTTTAGAGCCTGGCTCACCGACACTGCGGCAGGCCAGATGGAGACCGCATACCAGACCGGGAAGCCAGACTAACCATTCTGTCTCGACTCTCCAGCCATAGAGTCGCTGCAGTCGGTCGAGTATTACCTGGTTCAATTCTGGCGGTGTCAGGGTGTAGCCGAAGACACCGTGTTCGACCCGCTGCTGCAGCGCTTCAATGATGGCGGGTGGGGAGCGGAAATCGGTATCAGCAACCCACATTGGCAGGATGTCCTGTTCCCGGTATTTGTCCCATTTCTGACTGGCGGTCTGTTTGCGGTCGATGTCTCGATCAAAGTCTGATCTGCGCAGGGATTGCTGAATCATAGCTGGGCTCTTCATAGCGGGACTCTTCATAGCGGGACTCTGGTTGATCCTGGTTGAGAGAGGGTTTAAGGCATTGTATAGGCTTGCAATCGACTATTTAAGCGGTAATATTGAGCCCATTCTAATCTTAGATGTTGAGATGCTATGCAGTTCACTTTTGGCCATAGAACAACTGCCGCAGCCGGTGCACGATCGGCATTAGGCGTGGCCTATCAGGTTGCACGTCCGTTGCTCTTACGACTGCCGTAGGCAGTCCCTGTCAGGTTTGCTTTTCACACCCTTTATACACTCTTATTCTTGATTTAGGGGCTTCTGGTTTTTGCCCCGGTGGAGCCACAGTATGAGCAACAACCGCGTTATTATTTTTGATACCACCTTGCGTGACGGCGAGCAAAGCCCTGGCGCATCTATGACCCGTGATGAAAAATTGCGGATCGCTAAAGCGCTGGAAAAAATGCGTGTCGATGTGATTGAGGCAGGCTTTGCAGTCGCTAGCCCTGGAGACTTTGCCGCGGTTAAGTTGATTGCGGATACGATCAAAGACAGTACCATCTGCAGCCTGTCGCGGGCACTGGATCTGGATATTGATCGCGCGGGCGAGGCCTTGGCGAATGCCAATTCCGGGCGGATCCACACCTTTATCGCTACCTCGCCGATTCACATGAAATACAAGCTGCAGATGCAGCCCGATCAGGTTATAGAGCAGGCGGTTTATGCGGTTAAACGCGCGCGTAATCTGATCGATGATGTTGAGTTTTCTTTAGAGGATGCCAGTCGCTCCGAGCTGGACTTCATGTGCCGGATTATCGAGCAGGTGATCGATGCCGGTGCCCGGACGATCAATATTCCTGACACCGTCGGTTATGCCGTCCCCGATGAGTTTGGTCGTACTCTGGCGCAATTGATTGCGCGTATTCCCAATGCTGATAAAGCCGTGTTTTCGGTCCATTGCCATAACGATCTTGGCTTGGCAGTGGCTAATTCGCTGGCGGCTGTCACCCATGGTGCGCGGCAGATCGAATGCACCATCAATGGTCTGGGTGAGCGGGCGGGTAACGCTTCTCTAGAAGAGGTGGTGATGGCGCTACGCACCCGCAAGGATATTCTGGGGTTAGAAACGAACATTGATGCGACTCAGATCGTTCCCTGCTCGCGTCTGGTGTCGGGGGTGACCGGTTTTCCGGTGCAGCCTAACAAGGCCATTGTGGGTGCAAATGCCTTTGCTCACGAGTCTGGGATTCACCAGGATGGGGTGCTTAAGCACCGCGAGACTTACGAGATCATGACCGCTCAGGATGTCGGTTGGAATACCAACAAAATGGTGTTGGGTAAACACTCCGGTCGGGCTGCGTTCCGCGCACGTCTGGATGAACTGGGGATCAGCTTCGAAACCGATGCCGAACTCAATACGACCTTTGCTCGGTTCAAGGACCTGGCCGATAAGAAGCATGAGATCTACGATGAAGATTTGCAGGCGTTGGTTTCAGGTGCGCGCAGTGAGGCGATCAATGAAAAGTATCATCTCAGCTCATTGAAAGTAACATCGCAAACCGGCGAAACGCCCGTTGCTGAGGTCGTGGTGATGGTGGACGGGGTGGAAATCAGCGCTAGCTCGGCAGGCAGTGGTCCGGTGGATGCAACCTATAAAGCGATCGAGAGTATCGTCCATACCGAAGCGAGTCTTGAGCTGTATTCGGTCAACGCTATCACCAGTGGTACCGATTCGCAGGGCGAAGTGACGGTGCGTTTGGAGAAGGGCGGACGGATCGTAAATGGGTTGGGGGCTGATACTGATATTGTGATCGCTTCGGCCAAGGCCTACCTCAATGCGGCCAATCTGTTGCTGTCACATGTGGAAAAACCACACCCGCAGGTTTAAGTCTGGTACAGGATGATACACATCGAAACCCAGCAGGAACAGCTTAGGCAAGAGTATTTGGCAGCGCTCGGGGTGACGCTATGGTTACCCCGGCAGGCGCTGCCGGGTGCTGCGGTTTCGCCTGCCTGGCATTGGCATGCGGCTAAACCAAGTGGATCTGCTGATGCCGCTTTAAATCCAGCGACAGGAACGTCATCCACCCCTGTAAATAGAAGTCTTGTAAACAGTGCGTCTGCAGCGCAAGAGAACCATCGCCCATTACCTCATGCGATGCCGCTACGGCAACTGCTAAAGGAGCCGTTAAAACAGCCATCCTCACCCCCGGCGATGACTGGGCTAGAATCTGCAGTGACAGATTCGGCCGCCGAGTCTCAATTTTCGATTGCAGTGGGTACAGAGCAGCAAAAAATCCTTGCAGCTTCACTCGATCCTGAGGTTGAAGCCAGCGTGCCAGTAACTGCAGAGGCTTCAGTTTTAGAAACCGCGGTTTCAAAAACAGTAGCTTCTAAAACAGTAGCCTTAGAAGCAGCAGACTCAGGAATAGCTGGCTCAGAAATGCCAGCATCAACCCGGGTTCCCAAATTTCGATTGGCGATGCTTGGCTATAGCGACTGTTTGGTGGTGACCGAACTACCGAACGGTCAGTCACTAGGATGGTCTGCTGAGCATCAGCTGTTGCTGGATGCGATCCTGAACGCGATAAACTTGGGTGGACAGGTGCAGTCGTCGAGCGGTGTGAGTGAATTTCAATGGCCTCTAGATCCTCTGGCCCGCTTTGATCAGTCTGCATCGATCGCACGGCATGCATTGAAAGTTACTCTAGAAAACGCACTGAAAACCGAACATCAGGTGCTGTTGCTGATGGGGAGAAGTGCTCATGAGTATCTCTTTGCACCGGGAAAAAAGCTCTCTTTAGGCGAGCTAATGGATTTCCAAGGTCGGTCCACACTCTGCTGTCATGGTCTGAATGAAGTGTTGCGATTGCCCAAGCTTAAGGCTGAACTTTGGCGTCAACTGCAGCCGCTGCGGAACTCTTCGGGTGGTCACTGAAGCGACTAGCTATACGGATGCAGCTATCTATATAACGGTAGCGGTTGATTCTGATCTTGAATACGTTGCCCAGTTAGAGCAGCAGTTATTTAATTCTCCTTGGTCGTTGGTTCAGCTTCAGAATAGCCTGCGCTCTAATCACTGGATCTGGGTGGCGAAACAACAGGCTGTCGTCATCGGTTATCTTCTAGTCAGCCAGGGGGGCGGGGTCGCAGACCTCTTGACCCTGGGTGTTGATCCTAAGCAGCAGCGTAGCGGCATTGGCTATCAGCTATTGGCTCATCTATTTGATAGTTTAGAGCGCGAGCGGGTGGAAGAGCTGTTTTTGGAAGTACGTCAGTCAAATACAGCAGCGCTTAATTTATATCGCCGTTGCGGTTTTGAGTCGGTAGCGGTACGTAAAGCCTACTATACGGATGGCATCACGCCAGAAGATGCGCAGGTGATGCGAAAAGCTGGTTTTTTGATCCAATAACCTGTTAACTTTCATGGTTATCAGGACTGGCTCGGTAGCAGAGTACGGATGTCCTTTCATACTAAATAAACGGATCGATTTTGGATGGCGGTAGTTCCAGATAAGTTTCATGAATTGCGGGTTCGCATCGGTGACATATTTAGCATTGAAACGGTATCGCCGCCCAAGCGCTATCCAGTCCAGCTTCTCGGTTTTAACGAGGGCCAAAGCTTGGTAGTTAGCGCGCCAAGCATTCAGGGTAAGGCTTTTTTGCTGCCAGAGGGGCAGGTGCTGCGGGTACGGCTGATGGCCGGTAATGTTGCCTGTGGCTTCCAAACCCAAGTGCTGAAGAATAACCGGGTTCCGTATCTTTACTCCCATCTCAAGTATCCGCTGAAAGTTTCGTCGGTCGCGGTGCGTCAAGCGAGTCGTGTTGAGCTCAAGTTGCCGGTTCGTATCGATGAATTTGAAACTGGAGAGCTGCCGGGAGAGTGGCCAAAAAAAGCACTGTTTATCGATCTGAGCAGCGGTGGTGCACGGCTGCACAGTCAGCTGCCGATCGCAGCAGTGGGTAGTGAGCTGAAACTATCATTTAAGGTGGTCGTCGATGGTGTCGAGCGTGTCTCACGGATTAAGGCGATCGTGCGCAATATTGCTGAAGTAGGTGTCTCTCCAGAACAGGCTGCACTCCAATACGGGGTTCAGTTTGTCGAAGTTAGCGATGAGGACAGGGTCTATATTTCCGGCTATGTCTACGAACAGATCATCGACCAGAGCGGCTCTTGATTAGAGCGTAAGCCGCTTTTTATACCACTGATTCAGCTCTATCCTTCTGTTTAGCCGCCTAGGGCGTCGGTAGCCACGCGATAGCTGGGATCTTCACTGGTATTGATCTCGACCATGCTTCCCGCTTTCTTGAGTAGCATCTGGCATTCAGGGCTCAGGTGGCGCAGGTGTAGTTTTTTGCCAGCGCTGATATAGCGTTCGGCCAGGGTATCGATCGCTTCAAGGCCTGAGTGGTCGGATACGCGCGAATACTGAAATTCGATAACCACATCCTCAGGGTCGCTGCTGGGATCGAACAGTTCTAGAAAGTTGTTCACAGAGCCGAAGAAGATAGGCCCATGCAGTCGGTATATCTTAGTGTCTCCCTCCATGCTGGTGACGACGCGAATATGTTTTGCATGTTGCCAAGCAAATACCAACGCAGAAACGATAACGCCGACAATGACCGCGATCGCTAGGTCGGAGGCGACCGTCACCCCGGATACCAGTACCAGTACAAAGGCATCTGTTTTCGGAATCTTGCGCATGATCCGAAAGCTGGACCATTCGAATGTGCCTAGTACCACCATAAACATCACCCCGATCAAGGCAGCGACAGGGATCTGCTCGATCAGGCCGGAGGTGAACAGGATAAACGCCAGTAGGCAAACGGCGGCGGTAATGCCTGAAAGACGGCCACGGCCACCCGAATTAATATTGATCATGCTTTGACCGATCATGGCGCAACCGCCCATGCCGCCAAAAAAACCAGTAACTACATTGGCTGTTCCCTGAGCGACGCACTCCTTGTTACCTTGACCACGGGTGTTGGTGATTTCGTCGATCAGGCTAAGTGTCAGCAGCGATTCGATAAGGCCTATGGCTGCAAGGATAATGGCATAGGGGAAAATAATCGCCAGGGTTTCAAAGTTGAAGGGTACCGAGGGGATGGCAAAGGTCGGTAAACCACCGGCAATCGATGCCACATCACCAACGGTTTTGGTGTCTAGTCCACCAAAAGAGACCGCTAGGGTGACGGTGATGATCGCTGCCAGAGAGGCGGGAATGGCTTTAGTCAGCATCGGTAAGAAATGGATGATGGCCATGGTAAGGGCGATAAGTCCAAGCATGATGTAGAGCAGGTTACCCTCTAACCACTGCTGCTGGCCTGTAGCATCGATAAATTTAAACTGACTCAACTGAGCCAGGAAGATGACGATCGCCAGGCCATTAACAAAACCTAACATTACTGGGTGGGGGACGATGCGGATAAATTTACCAAGCCGAAGAATGCCAGCACCCACCTGCAGGATGCCCATCAGCACTACAGTAGCAAACAAATACTGCACCCCATGATCAGCCACCAGCGAGACCATTACCACCGCCAAAGCTCCAGTTGCGCCAGAGATCATTCCAGGGCGGCCGCCCATTACTGCTGTAATTAGTCCCACCATAAAGGCGGCATAGAGGCCGACCAGCGGTTCAACGCCTGCCACGAAAGCGAAAGCTACCGCTTCAGGGACCAGCGCCAAGGCGACGGTGAGACCTGATAAGATGTCGTTCTTGATGTTGTAGGAGCGCGTTGCAGCAAGGTTGAACATGGGGTGCCTCTATCTCTTAGATGCGAACACTTTAGCCAACCCTATAGATAGCCTAATCGAAAAAAGTCAGCTCAGGATAATCCCTTGAGACCATCAGTCTATTGACTAGATTTGGAAGGGTTGTGCAGAAGTGTTTAAAGGCGGCAAATTATACAGCCTGTGATGCATTGCACAATGACAGATGTTTAAATTTTGCACGATGGACCGCGATAAAGCGTGTTTGATCCAGTCGCCAAGATTGATCAGCTGCTGCAGAGTTAGCGTTGACGCGGTATACTGCAGCCCATTTTTTATGCGCCGGTCTATGCCTGCCGTTCCGCTAGCCCCCAAGTAGAAGTTGCTATGTCCAAAGTGTCTAAAAACGTCGCCAGTCGACGCACGTTCGCAATCATCTCGCATCCCGATGCCGGTAAAACCACGATTACAGAGAAACTACTGTTGCTCGGTCAGCTGATTCAAAAGGCAGGGACAGTGAAAGGGCGCAAGAGTGATCGCCATGCGACCTCGGATTGGATGTCTATGGAGCAGGAGCGGGGTATCTCAATCACCTCGTCGGTGATGCAGTTTCCCTATAACAATCGTGTTGTTAACTTGCTGGATACCCCGGGCCACGAAGATTTCTCCGAGGATACCTACCGTACTCTGACGGCGGTCGATTCGGCGTTAATGGTCGTCGATGGTGCCAAAGGGGTTGAGGCGCGGACAATCAAGTTGATGGATGTCTGTCGTTTACGGGATACGCCTATCTTTTCGTTTGTTAATAAGATGGATCGGGATATCCGTGATCCTATTGAGTTGCTAGACGAGATTGAGGATGTATTGAAAATTCAGGCAGCACCGATCAACTGGCCCATCGATATGGGGCGGTCGTTTCGCGGCGTCTATAACCTATACACCGATAGTATCGTTAAATATAAGCAGGGGCAGGGAAGTCTGTTGCATGAGGACGAGCAGATCCAGGGGCTTGCTAGCGATGAAGCGCGTGCTTATCTGGGTGATCTGTATACCGATTTCTGCGATGAAATTGAACTGGTCCGAGGCGCCAGTCACCAGTTCGATCAAGCGGCCTTTTTAGCCGGAAAGATGACGCCGGTATTCTTCGGTACAGCGTTGGGTAATTTTGGCGTCAGAGAGATGCTTAATGATTTTGTCGAGTGGGCTCCAGCGCCGATCGCGCGTGAAACGCTGGATCGAAAAATTGCTGCCAATGAAGAGAAATTCTCCGGATTTATTTTCAAGATTCAGGCCAATATGGATCCCAAACACCGTGATCGGATCGCTTTTATGCGGATCTGTTCGGGCAGCTATACCCAGGGAATGAAGATGCGCCATTGTCGCATTGGTAAGGATGTGAAAATTGCCGATGCGGTTACCTTTCTGGCGGGTGATAGATCCAGTGTGGAGCAAGCGTGGTCGGGCGATATTATAGGTTTGCACAATCATGGGACGATCCAGATCGGCGATACCTTCACCGAAGGGGAGTCGCTGAAATACACGGGTATTCCCCATTTTGCTCCTGAGATGTTCAGGGCTGTACGGCCTCTTGATCCATTGAAGATGAAACAGTTGCAAAAAGGTTTGCAGCAGTTGTCTGAAGAGGGTGCAGTGCAGCTGTTTATGCCGATGAAGAACAACAGTCTGGTGCTGGGTGCTGTAGGGCAGCTTCAGTTCGAAGTGGTCGTATTTCGGCTGAAAGATGAATATAAAGTGGATTGCATTTATGAGCCGGTATCGGTTCAGACCGCCCGCTGGGTTGAGTGCGTTGACGACAAAATGCTCGAAGAATTCCGAAGAAAGGGTCACGATAATCTTGCTGTTGATGGAGGTGGTTTGTTGACCTACCTAGCACCGAGCCGGGTTAATCTGTCTTTAACTGAGGAGCGTTGGCCTGATATAAGATTCCGTGCTACCCGCGAGCATTAACATATACGTTAGGCGCAAGGCCTAACTTTGCGAGCTTGTGCCTCTCTAATCGGTTGCTGAGTTTATAGTATTGTCGGTTTATTTTACGACAAAATTAAACAGGTGTTTGTTTTTATAAAAAAGATATTTGTTTACAACTGGTTGTGATCAGCTTTTTGTATGGCTCGGTTTTTGCTTTATATCTATTAAAGGTTGTTGGATAGAGAGCCTTGATCAAAAGGGCTGTCGACGCATGTTTGGTCATGGATGAGAAGTTGTAATGCCGGTCACGGCAGGAGATCTGTTTTGTATATTCATAAATCTGTCTATGAAATCTTGCCTTATTTGTATATAGCTATCGGTATTGCTATTTATACCGGTGTGACTCTCTTTTCAGAAGTCACTATCTTTGCGTTTTTTGACAGCTCTCTTATCTACTTTTCTACGGCGTTGCTTTATGCGGCGGGATCCTTGGTTTGGGTCGCGCGATCGGCGTACAGGCGTAAAAATTCAAAAAACCATATCGAAAACAGAAAAGGGCTTATCCGCTTTCCTGAGCCTGTTTATGAATACCTTCCTTTTGTGTATCTTGCGCTGGGGTTGGTCTTGGTCTCCCAGGTCCCTGGGCTCTATGGAGTCATACCGGGAGCAATTCTGTGCTTGGCGGGTGTGTTGGTTTGGATGATTCGTGCTATTTATCGTAGCCACGAGGAGTCGTCGGTCGGTGCTTGAAAATTCCTTGCCTTGCTCAAGGTTACTTCTAAACATAGATACTTCCATTTATTCGTACAGATTGCCCTTATCTGATGCTGTCGTGCAACTATTTTAGTGTCTATTCAAGCGGCTGAGTGAGATGAAAGCGTTGCAGTTGTGTGATACCCATTGTCACTTGGATTTTTCTGAGTTCGATGCCTGCCGTGAGCAGTTGTTGAGGCGTTGTGTGGCTCTGAATATCAGGGCTATCTTGGTACCTGGCGTGGTTGCTGCGCACTGGCCTCGGCTGTTGCAGCTATGCCGTACAGGTACGTTGCCGGAGTTGCTGCTTAGGCCTGCGCTGGGGCTGCATCCCTGTTTTATGGATCAGCATGATGCTCATCACCTAGCGCAATTAGAGCGGCTTTTATGCCAGCATAAGGTGGCTGCGGTGGGTGAGATAGGGCTTGATTTTTGGCTCCCTGATGCTGACCGAGAGGGGCAGATTGAACTCTTTACTCAGCAGTTGGAATTGGCAAAAAAGTTTCGTCTGCCAGTGCTGCTGCATGCGCGTAAATCCCATGATCAAATTGTTCAGCTGCTAGGCTCCAGCAAGTTTGATTGCGGTGGGATAGTGCATGCATTTTCGGGGAGTCTGCAACAGGCTGAGCAGTATCTGCGCTTGGGGTTTAAGCTGGGTGTCGGCGGTGCGGTGACCTATCCTCGAGCTAAAAGACTGCAGCGTATTGTGCAGCAGCTCGGTGCGGGGCATTGGGTGTTGGAAACCGATGCGCCGGATATGCCGCTGTCAGGCCGCCAGGGGCAGGTTAATCGTCCTGATTACCTGCCTGAGATCTTTGCGGTGTTGTTGGGGCTGCTGGGTGTTGGTGCTGAAGAGCTGTCAGCAACGCTCTGGTCTAATAGCGAGTCTGTGCTGGGCAGGCTGTCGGATTAGGTTTTTTTACGTCTTTGTAGTCTTTCTCAGCACATGTCCTTGAACGGATTATCGATCTCTAAACTCACGGGTTTGCTGTATCCGGGGATGCTGATTTGTTTAGCGCTGATCCCAAGCTGATCGCCCTCAAGCACATTGTGACCAAAGAGGTAGGTCGGCCGTGTTTGTCCGTTGCAGGCTTCTTGGTCGTACTCTGCAGCAGTTTGCCGGACCTCTTCGCGGCGATGGTAGTATTCGATCATCGCTTTTTTACCGTGCTTGCGTTCTAGCATTTGGGTAGCAATATGTGGGGCTAGAATCGCTGCGCTGGCATTGTTGCCGCCGAACCCTTTCGAGTTTAATAGCACGCTGTCCATGCCTTCTGATCCCACCTCTATGTGTTGCTGATCAAATCTCAGATGAGAGCGGTGGACGTCATCGGCAATAGCATCCATGGTGCTGATTCCGGGAATGTAGCCGTACTGCCAGGTCCCTAGCGAGAGCGAGAGTTGGTCGCCGCCCGCAGAGCCCTGCGAGTGTCCGATATAGCATTTGAGTGCGCTGACGATCCAGTTGTCGATGCCAAAGGCTGCGGCAGTCTGGTTGATAACGTGGGATTCGGTGATGCGGTTTTGCGGGGTGCTGGTTCCATGTGCCTGGACATAGCTGCGTTGACGCAATGACTGTTCACCGAGCATGCTTTGAATTAGAGCGGCTGATTTTCCAAGAGTGATGTAGTTGCCAACACCGGGTGCGGAAATCGATTTTTTGTGGCCGTCGGCGTTAACAAAAACATCGGGTACGGCACCGAAGATCTGCGCGCCAAGTTCGAGAGCCAGGCTATCGTCACAAAGCACGACAAACTGCGAAGATTCGCCCATGGTGAAGCCGCAGTTGTTTGCAAACGGGCGAGAGGTTTGGCGCAGATCTTCATCGGTGAGCTGTAGCTTTCCATCGAGTGCGATCAAGTCTTTGGCCTCAGCCAATGCACCCATGGCACGGAATCCTTCGATGACCTCAGGGGTAATAGGGGTGTCGCTAGCGCCGACGACGACCAGCTTACGTCTGCCGCTGCGGATATCATCGACGCCACTACGCAGGTTGTAGAGGAAGGTTGCACAGGCTCCGAGGGATGTTCCTGTGCTGCCGAGGTTGCCAAGCAGGTAGGCATTAACAAAATCGGCAGGCATTTGGCCGTAGCCCAGAGGCATCTGCTTAGATGTTGTGCGTTTGCCGACTGAAGGGGACTTAAGAAGACCGCCGAAGCCATAGTCGTCTAGTTGGCCGATAGAGTTGCCTGCGTAGACTGCAACCTGATCCGGGGGGAGTAGATCGCGGATCTGTTCCCAGCTGATTCCCATGCTGCTAATGGCGTCGGAGGCGCTGTAGACAGTCATCTGTAGGCTGCGTGGATGGTTGCGCGATTGGTACAGGCTGCCAGGCTTGAATCCTGTGGGTAGTTGGCCGGCTGAGCGTACTGATGAGGTTTTGAAGTCTGGGATAATAGCATCCAGTCCATTTTTGACCTCGATCGCTACAGTCCCTTGGCCCTGGTCCGTAATAGTCCAGTTGCTAGGAATGGTGTTGGGTAGTTGGCGTTTGTTCAGGGTGAAGTGCTGGCTATCGGCGTCTGCATATAATTTGGCAGGGCGATTGAAGGTGATGTGGTCAATATCAAACCAGTCGGGATGAATTTTTCGAATTAAGGTGTTGTTCAGTAGCCACGGTTTAAGGTGGCTGTCGAGTTGTTGCAGGCTGACTTCTGCGCCGGATTTGTCCTGAAAGAATCCGTTATGAAGGCTGAGCTCACCCGTCAGGGTGGCTAGGCTTAGCAGCGTCTGCTGTGCTTCGCTTGGAGAAAGTTTGTCTAGTATTAGGCGGCGATATGCATGGTGGAAAGATGATCTACCAGCGGGGTTGATCCCGCCAAAGCCGATGATAACGGGTAAGTTGGACAACAATAACTCCTTGAATGCCTGGGTAGAGCCAGTAATATGCAATCATTTTATAAGTAGAGTAGTTTGGTTGCTAGTTAAAAGATGTTTATCTGGGGTGTAAATCAATCCTCTGTATGGTTATTAAATCAAGGAGTGTGTGTGAAAAAAATTACAGTTGCAGGTCTGGTTTTGTTTTTGGCTAGTGGATGTCAAACCATGGATCCCTACACCGGCGAGCAAAAAACAGCCAATGCAGGCGTCGGGGCTGGAATAGGTGCAGTGACGGGCGCGGTGCTTGGTGCGGTGGTGAGCTCTAAAAGCGATCGCAAAAAAGGGGTGTTAACCGGTGCTCTGGTCGGTGGCTCTATCGGTGGCGGTATTGGTTATTATATGGACCAGCAAGAAGCAGTACTGCGCCAGGAGCTTCAGGGAACGGGGGTTCAGGTCGAGCGTCGGGGTGATGAGATACGTTTAATCATGCCGGGTAATATTACCTTTAAAACGGCCTCAACCAGTTTAGAGGATAAGGTTATTCCGGTTTTGAATTCGGTATCTAAGGTGCTGAAAAAGTTTTCTGAGACGCAGTTGCAGATCGATGGCTATACCGATAGTCAGGGTAGTTTCGAGTCGAACCAGGAATTGTCAGAGCGTCGCGCTGGCAGCGTAGAGAGCTATCTGTTGAACGTTGGTGTAGAGAGTTCGCGGCTTCAGAGTCGTGGCTGGGGGGAGCGTTACCCTATTGCTGATAATGCCTCAGAGCAGGGTCGTGCTCAAAATAGGCGTGTTGAGCTGAATATCCGGGGAAAGGGTGCCTAGTAGAAAATGCAAAAGGCAGAAAAAGAAAGGGCCTCGCGACATCCGTCTGAGGCCTTGTTTCCAGCGTTCCTTGCTGTAACACGTATCCTTGTGTTTCTGGGGAATTAACAACTGTCCCTTGTTGTTGGTAACTCCTTTACCCTTCCCGAGGGCAAATGAATTATAAGTAAAATTCATTTGCGCCGATCTAGGACAAATACCTATATTTGGTTTTCGTTGGCGGCGTTAGTTGTCGATGGTGGCTGTGGGTGTTGTGGTATGATTTGACTGTTTGAACTCATTAAGTGATGGAGATACAGCGTTGATGTATAGCGAAGCGGATATTAATCGACTGCGTTGGCACTGCCGGCGAGGCATGTTGGAGCTGGATGTGTTGTTGATCCCTTTTCTGGAGGGGCCGTTTCGTTCTTTAACGCCCGAGGATCAAAAGCTATTTGAAAAGTTTATAGAGGGTGAGGATCAGGATCTCTTTAGTTGGTTTATGCGTAGCTCTGTTCCGGAAGACCCGCAGTTCAAGCGAATGGTCGATTTGATTCTGGTTGATGTTCCGGCCTGATCGGCTGGTACTGGGGGTGTCTCCTCCGCTGGCTGGGCTGGTGATTGGTGTTCATCTGCTGGCGATGGTAGCGGTGTTGGTGTGTGAGCTGCCGCTGCTATTAAGGTTTTTGTTGTTGGCCGCTATCGTCTACCAAGCTGTTTATCTCTTGCGTCGTTATGTTTTTCTGAAGCATTTTCTATCAGTTCGGGAGATTCGCTGGACTGAGTTGTCGTGGTTTGTGCGGCTTGCAGATGGCTCTGAATGGGAAGTTCAGCCAGCTCCCGGTTGCCGAGTCTACGCTTGGATCACATTGTTACGGTTCCAGAGTTTAGATCCTGTTGCTAGGCGGCATTTTGTGATTAGTGCGTGGCTGCTAGATGGATATGGCTCCTCACAGGCTATGCGTCGGTTGCGGGTGCAGTTGATCCAGAGTTACCCCAGTCAAAATTCACAGGTGTGAGTATGGTGTCTCGCTGCTCCGGTAGTTGTTGCGGATAGTTGAGCGTATGGTGCAGTCCGCGGCTTTCTTTGCGTCGCATTGCTGAGCGAATGATCAGTTCGGCGACGATAGTTAGATTCCTTAGTTCCAGCAAGTCTTTGCTGACCTTGTAGTTACTGTAGTAATCAGAAATTTCTTGCTGCAGCAGGGTAACGCGGTTCAGTGCGCGTTGGAGGCGTTTTTTAGTGCGTACGATGCCAACGTAATCCCACATGAATCGGCGTAATTCGTCCCAGTTGTGTGATATCACTATGTCTTCATCGGAATCTGTTACCTGGCTCTCGTCCCAGAAAGGGGCGCTGGGAAGGGGTTTTTGTTGATCCAGTTTAGAGCGAATGTCCTCTGCTGCTGACATGCCGTAAACAAGGCATTCTAGCAGCGAATTGCTGGCCAGGCGGTTGGCGCCATGAAGCCCAGTAAAGGCGGTCTCGCCAATGGCATAGAGGCCAGGAATGTCTGTCTGTCCTTGGCTGTTGGTCATTACTCCGCCACAGGTGTAGTGCGCAGCAGGGACGACCGGAATAGGGTCGCGGGTGATATCGATGCCGTATTCCATGCACTTGGCATAGATGGTGGGGAAATGACTACGTATAAATTCACTCGGTTTATGAGATATGTCCAGATACAGGCAATCGCAGCCGATTCGTTTCATCTCATGGTCGATAGCGCGCGCTACTATATCCCGTGGAGCGAGCTCTTTGCGTTCGTCATAACGGTGCATAAAACGCGAGCCATCGGGCAGCAGCAGCCGTCCCCCCTCGCCACGTACTGCCTCAGAGATCAGAAAAGATTTGGCCTGTGGGTGGTATAAGCAGGTGGGATGGAACTGGTTGAACTCCAGATTGGCAACTCTGCAGCCGGCGCGCCATGCCATGGCGATGCCGTCGCCGGATGAGCCATCCGGGTTGCTGGTGTAAAGATACGCTTTGCTGGCGCCACCGGTAGCCAGGACGACAAAGGGTGCTAGCAGGGTTTGTACGTGACCGCTCTTCTGATCGAGCACGTAGGCACCGACGCAGTGGTTGTCTGCTAGACGAAGCTTGCGGCGAGTGATTAGATCGATCGCAATAAGGTGCGGCAGTAGTGTGATATTGCTGTTTTTGGTGGCTTGTTGTACTAGCGTTTCTGATATGGCCTTGCCTGTAGCATCGCTGGCATGGACGACTCTGCGATGACTATGACCGCCCTCTTTGGTTAAATGCAGGGCGTTGCTGATGGTGTCGCGGGTGAAGGGGACGCCCTGTTTGATAAGCCAGTCGATGCTCGCCTTGCCGTTATTGACGGTAAAGGTCACAGCATCTTGATGGCTGAGCTGGGCACCAGCGATAAGCGTGTCTTGAATGTGATTTTGAGTTGAGTCCTGAGAGTCACAGACAGCAGCTATGCCGCCCTGAGCTTGATAGGTTGAGCCTGAGGTCAGGCTGCCTTTACTTAGGACCGCGACGCGAGCGTCGGTGGCTAGTCGTAATGCCAGGGTCAGCCCTGCCGCACCACTGCCGATCACAAGGATATCGAAATGCAGCTGTTTGCTCATTTACACGGAAACCGGGAATCTGTTGGCTGATAACTGTATCAGTTATCGGTGTTTAAATGTTATGGGTTAAGGTTCAGGCCGATCCTTAATCCTTCTTACTTTCCTCAAAAGGGCGGCAAGCATAACACACTCAAAAAAAATGCTGTCATTGCTGTTGGAACTTACTTTGTTCTTTGTGTTCCTAATCGTTAGCTGTTTAGACAGAAGAGGAGGGCTCCAGTAGCTCGGTTGTATTAATACAGGGTACGCGGTAGCTTAGCGGTTTCCCCATTACCTGGTTATAAGGGCTCAACGGATTGTCGACAGTAAAGAGTGAACCAACAGATAAACAGTTGGTTGAACGTGTGCAACAGGGTGACAAAAGCGGTTTTGATCTGCTGGTAAAGAAATACCAACATAAGATCATCGGATTGATAGGTCGGTATGTGTATGACCATCATGAAGCGATGGATGTCGCACAAGAAGCGTTTATCAAGGCGTACCGCGCATTGCCGAATTTTCGAGGTGAGAGTGCGTTCTATACCTGGATGTATCGTATAGCGATCAATACAGCTAAAAACCATCTGGTTGCTAAGGGCCGGCGTCCGCCAGATGTGGATGTTAGTGCGGAGGAGGCTCAGTACTTTGATAGTCCGTTACTGCATGAGATCGAGACACCGGAAAACAACCTGTATAAGCAGGAGCTTGAGAAAGCGGTGTTCCAGGCTTTAGAGCGACTGCCTGAGGATTTACGCACAGCGCTGACGCTGCGCGAGTTCGAAGGGATGAGTTATGAAGATATTGCCCAGGTAATGGATTGTCCGGTCGGTACGGTTCGGTCTCGGATTTTCCGGGCACGTGAAGCGCTGGATAAGGTTATATCCCCCATGCTGAATTAATTGGCGTTTTGAGTTAAAAGTTGGGTTGAGGGCTGGGTTAAAAGTTGGGTTGAGAGCTGAATTGGTTATTGGGTTCTAAGGTTGAGTGTGATCTTTGAGTCCGTGAGGTATTGAGTTCGTTCTGAGCCATGCAAGAAATTAAACTAGGTGTGTGTTTTTCGATAATAGAGGTGGCAAATGAGCGACAGTATTAAGCAGTCTCTGTCTGCGCTGATGGATGATGAGGTTGGTGAATTCGAGCTTCGGAAAACCCTTAAGCAGCTTGATCCCTCTGCTGCGGATGTTTGGTCTAGGTATCATCTTCTCCAAGCCGTGTTGAAACGAGACGCTCCCGTTCAGCCGCAACTGGATATAAGTGCGCGGGTTATGGCCGAGCTCGAGCAGGAACCGAGCTATCAGCAGCCCTTAACATTGGCTGATAGGTCGAAGTGGTGGTCGTTCGGAGGCGTGGCGGTCGCGGCTTCGGTAACCCTGATGGTGATCTTTGGTGCTCAGAGTTATCAGGCGGAAAGCCCTGCGATAGTAGGGTCTTCGCAAGTGGCGCTATCGGCGCCAGCCCCGATTAATCCCAATCTACTGTCGGTGCAGTACGGTAAGCGAGCGGTAGTTCCGCCTTCGTTGCAGCAATCTGACGTGATCCGGTTGTCTTCGTCGATGGAATATTACATCGAGCAGCATCATGCTTTGACCGACAATAGGCCCATGCAATGGTCAGTTGAATGGATGCCGGAGGGGTTTCGAGTCATTGAGCATGACCGCGTAAGTGATTCTGAAATTTTGCTGTATTCCAATGGTGAGGCCAGTGTTTCTGTTTCAGTTCAGCCTTTTGTGACTAAAAAAGCCAATCCAGGGGCGGTGCAGTCCGGTGAAACAGTGGCAGTCGGTAAGCAGGTTCATGACCAGTTTGTTACGGTGGTGGGCGATGTGCCCTTTATGATTGCCGACCGTATCGCATCGTCGATAGTGTTGAGGAATAATTAACCCGTATGTTGACCGAGCAGGCGCAGGTGGTTGCAGTCGAGGCTGAGGGCGTGCGTGTCGAAACGGTGCGCCGTAGTGGCTGTGCCGGTTGTCAATCGAAATCAGTATGTGGCCAGCGGTTGTTGGCTGAAATTGGTCAGGGGCAGCGCTTTCAAATTGTTTCCAGTAATCCGCAGCATATAGCGCTAAAACCTGGTGACATAGTGGAGCTGGGGGTTCAAGAAGCGCCTTTTCTACAAGCCTCCGCGATGATCTATCTGTTTCCTTTGGTTGGATTGATACTGGCAGCAGTGGTGGCAGAGATGGCTGCTTTTGCTGAGTCAGGGGTTGTTGTCTCCGGGTTGCTAGGATTGTTTCTCGGCTTTGGGGGCGTTTGGTCGTGGAGCCGCAGTAGTAATAAGCAATGCCGATACCAGCCTCAGATAGTGCGGTTAAAGAGTTAATGTTTATTTGATAGTTTGAGCAAGGTGGGTTTGATGAAAGCAACTGCTTACATGAGATGTTTAAGTGTGGTCCTGGCTGGGGTATTGCTGGCGAATTTCGCCTATGCTGCCGCACTGCCTGATTTTACCGAACTGGTAGAGCAGGCATCTCCTGCGATTGTTAATATCAGCACGGTGCGCAATGGCAATGGCGAAGGTGCTGGTCCGCACTCGGGTCAGGAGCAGATCCCTGAAATATTCAAACACTTTTTTGGTGAGCGAGGGTTCGAAGGTCGAGAGCACGAGCAGCCACGCCGTAGTCACCCTCAGTCACTAGGGTCGGGCTTTATTATCTCTGCCGACGGCTATGTGCTGACCAATCATCATGTGGTGAAAGGGGCCGACAGTATTCTGGTGCGTCTGAGCGACCGGCGTGAGTTGGAAGCGGTGCTCGTGGGTAGCGATCCTCGTTCTGATCTGGCGCTGTTAAAGCTGGATGCCAAAGCATTGCCTGTGGTTAAAATTGGTAACTCCGATCGGCTTAAGCCCGGTGAGTGGGTGTTGGCGATAGGCTCCCCGTTTGGTTTTGATCATAGTGTTACCGCCGGCATTGTCAGTGCGACAGGGCGGAGTTTGGCGAATGAGAATTATGTGCCCTTTATACAGACTGATGTGGCGATAAATCCGGGCAACTCGGGAGGTCCGTTATTCAATCTTGAGGGTGAAGTGGTCGGCATTAATTCGCAGATCTATACCCGCTCCGGTGGATTCATGGGGCTCTCTTTTTCGATTCCGATCAGTATGGCGATGGAGGTTGTAGAGCAGCTGAAACTCAATGGCCAGGTGGCCCGCGGCTGGTTAGGTGTAATTATCCAGGAGGTTAATCGTGACCTTGCTGAGTCTTTCGGGCTTGACCGCCCCAGGGGGGCATTGGTCGCTAAAGTGTTGCCTGACAGCCCAGCCGAAGCGGCTGAGTTACATGAAGGCGATGTGATAGTCGCTTTTAATGGTGAGCCGGTTGAGCGTTCGGCAGAGCTGCCGCCGTTGGTAGGTCGGATCGTGCCTGGGAAAACAGTTGAGCTTGATCTGGTGCGAAGTGGTAGGAATATAACGATTGCGCTGAAGGTCGGGATGTTGCCCGAAGAGGGAGCGATGCAAAAGGTCGGAGGTTCTGCTCCAGCGGCTGATAGTAATCCGCTCAATGTTCAGGTTGCGGCTATAGAGCCTGAGCGTGCCGAGCAGTGGAATTTGAGTGGCGGCGTTGTAGTTCGGGCGGTTCAGCCGGGCCCTGGGGCCGAGGCCGGATTGGTGGTTGGTGACGTTATTACCATGCTCAATGGTCATGCTATCGATGATCTAGAGAGTTTTGCCGAGGTGGCTGCAAAGCTACCTAAGGGGAAGGCGGTGCCAGTGCGAATTGTTCGTCGCGGAAGTCCGTTGTTTTTACCGCTTAAAGTGAAACCCTGAGTGGTTGATAGAGGGCGCCTAGGCGCCCTTTTTGGTATTACTCCGGCGAGTTTGGCGAATGGCCCTATGGTTGAAAATAGGCTAGAATTGCGCGCTTTATTTTCCAGCTCTTTATGGGCGTCTAGGTGCTACTGCTTTGAGTGACCTCAGTCATATCCGAAATTTTTCTATCATTGCTCACATCGATCACGGCAAGTCGACGCTGGCAGATCGTTTTATCCAGATTTGCGGTGGTCTTAGCGCGCGCGAGATGGAGCATCAGGTGCTCGATTCGATGGATATCGAGCGCGAGCGCGGCATCACCATCAAGGCCCAGAGCGTCACCCTGGATTACCAGGCTAAGAATGGTAAAACCTACCAGCTCAATTTTATCGATACGCCTGGGCATGTGGATTTCTCCTATGAGGTGTCACGTTCCCTGGCTGCCTGTGAAGGTGCACTGCTGGTCGTGGATGCCGCCCAGGGGGTAGAAGCCCAGTCGGTCGCAAACTGCTATACCGCTATCGAGCAGGGGCTGGAAGTAGTGCCGGTACTGAACAAGATGGACCTGCCCCAGGCAGACCCCGAGCGGGTCAAGCTGGAGATTGAGGAGGTGATTGGCATCGATGCTCAAAATGCCGTGGCGGTTAGCGCCAAAAGCGGCATGGGGGTCGAGGATGCCCTCGAGCAGCTGATTGAGCTGATCCCGCCTCCTGTTGGTGATATCGATGCACCCCTGCAAGCGCTGATTATCGACTCCTGGTTTGATAACTACCTAGGCGTTGTCTCGTTGGTGCGGGTGATGCAAGGAACATTGCGCAAGAAAGATAAGATTTTGGTTAAATCGACCCATCAGAGCTATCAGGTTGATGATGTGGGCGTGTTTACTCCCAAGCGTCTTCCGACGGGAGAACTGAAAGCCGGCGAAGTGGGGTATATCGTCGCCGGAATCAAAGAGATTCAGGGTGCACCTGTGGGGGATACTCTCACCCACAACAAGACCCCCGATGTGGAGATGCTTAAAGGTTTTAAACGGGTTAAACCCCAGGTTTACGCGGGCATGTTCCCGGTCAGCTCCGACGATTATGAAGATTTCCGTGATGCCTTGAGCAAGCTGACACTGAACGATGCCTCACTATTTTTCGAGCCAGAAAGCTCTGATGCACTGGGATTTGGCTTCCGCTGCGGCTTCCTCGGGTTGCTGCACATGGAGATCATTCAGGAACGCCTAGAGCGTGAATATGATCTCGACCTGATCACCTCGGCACCGACGGTTGTCTACGAGGTGGAGTTGGATTCTGGCGCAGTGATCAGCGTCGACAGCCCTTCTAAGCTGCCCGATTTTGGTTCGATCAAGGAGATGCGCGAGCCGATTGTCGAAGCCAATATGCTGATGCCCAAAGAGTACCTGGGTTCAGTGATCACTCTGTGTATCCAGAAACGTGGGGTACAGAAGGATCTGAAGTATCTGGCCAGCCAGGTATCGCTAACCTACGAGCTGCCGATGAGCGAAGTGGTGATGGACTTCTTCGATAAGCTAAAGTCGGTCAGCCGCGGTTACGCGTCGCTCGATTACAGCTTCGTCCGCTTTGAGGCGGCCAATCTGTTGCGCCTGGATATCCTGATCAACGGCGAGCGGGTCGATGCGCTGGCGGTGATCATGCATAAAGACCAGGCCGTATCTAGAGGACGGATCCTATGTGAAAAGATGAAGGAATTGATTCCTCGGCAGATGTTCGATGTGGCGATCCAGGCCGCGATCGGCGGCAAAATAATCTCGCGGACAACGGTAAAAGCATTGCGCAAGAACGTTATTGCCAAGTGTTACGGCGGCGATATCAGCCGTAAGAAAAAACTGCTGCAAAAGCAGAAAGCAGGTAAGAAACGAATGAAGCAGGTAGGCAACGTTGAGGTGCCTCAAGAGGCTTTCCTAGCTGTATTGAAGATGGATAATTAAACTGATGGATATTGATTTTTCGCTTGTACTGGTCATCGCTGTAGCGGCAACGGGTGCTGTCTGGCTGTTCGATAATCTGGTCTTGGCGCCTAGGCGCAAACCGCTGCTGGCAGCCGCCGAAACGCAAGCGGGTACCAAGCTGGATGCTGATACGCTGGATAAGTTGGTTCCCGAACCCCTCTTGGTCGAATACTCAAAATCATTTTTTCCGGTACTGGCGCTGGTGCTAGTGTTGCGATCCTTTCTGATTGAGCCCTTCCAGATCCCCTCGGGATCGATGCTGCCGACATTGCAGATTGGTGATTTTATTCTGGTCAATAAATTTCACTACGGGCTTCGCTTGCCCGTTATCGGCACCAAGGTGATGTCGCTTAATGACCCTGAACGTGGTGATGTGATGGTGTTCAAATATCCCAATGATCCTCGGATTAACTATATTAAGCGGGTCGTCGGTTTGCCCGGTGATCTGATCAGTTATGCCGATAAACGATTGAGTATTAACGGTGTGCCCGTTGCGCTGGAACTGATGGCCGATCTGCCTGAGGGTAATGGCATTAAGCGGCTTTTAAGCGAGCAGCTAGGGGCAATAGAGCATGAGATCTATAACAATTTGACCCTGCCTCGGCCTGCTAAGCAGTGGATTGTTCCCGCTGGTCACTACTTTATGATGGGCGATAACCGGGATAACAGTAATGACAGCCGTTTTTGGGGTTTTGTCCCAGACCGGCTGATTGTGGGTAAAGCCTTTGCGGTCTGGATGCATTGGGAATCTTGGACGAGTCTGCCCAGTTTTCGAAATAACGGCTCAATTCACTAATACTATTCATTACTTACTAACAGCTGGCAGGAGTACAGATGAGGCTTGTAAAGCATAGGCAGGGTGGTTGGTCTTTTCTCAGTTTGCTGGTTTTTTTGTTGGTTGCAGGGGTTTTTGTTTCGATCGGTTTTAAACTGGTTCCTGTCTACACCGACCATGAAACGCTAAAGTCGATTCTGCTCTCTACTCAGAATGATCGGGCGTTGATGGCTAAAACTAAGAACGAAATCGAGCTAAGCCTGACTAAAAAACTACGCATCAATAATATGAAATTGCCCGAGAAATTTCTCAAAATAACCAAGGATAAAGGTGATGTGTTCTTGGATATTGACTACGAAATTAGAATTCCGATCTTTATGAACGTCGATGCCGTGGTTAGCTTTAAAGAACAGTACATAGGTCGTGAACGTTGAGTAACATGATTGCTAAGTTGGGTCGGCGGCTGGGGTACCAGTTTGTTGATCCCGAGCTGGCCGAGCTGGCCTTGACCCACCGTAGCTGCGGTTCCAAGAACAATGAACGGATGGAGTTCTTAGGCGATTCGATTCTGAATTTTGTTATCGCTGATGCCCTGTTCCAACGTTTTCCTACCGCCAAAGAGGGGCAGCTCAGCCGTCTGCGTGCACGCCTAGTCAAGGGCGTCACCTTGGCAGAACTCGCTGAAGAGATGGCGCTGAAGGAGTTCCTTAAGCTGGGTGCCGGCGAGCTGAAGAGCGGAGGCTTTAATCGTCACTCGATCCAGGCCGATAGCGTTGAAGCGCTGATCGGCGCTATCTATCTTGATAGCGGGATGGAACCTTGTCGGGAGCGGATTCTGGCTTGGTACCAGCAGCGCTTGCAGCGGCTGTCGCTGGAGGATACCCAAAAAGATCCTAAAACCCGGTTGCAGGAGTTCCTCCAGTCGCGGCGCAATGAGCTGCCGGTTTACCATCTACTCCGGGTGGAGGGTGAGGCCCATGAACAGCTGTTTTCGATTGAGTGTGAAGTTGCGCTATTAACGAAACGCTGTCCAGGCCAGGGCACTAGTCGCCGCATCGCCGAACAAAAATCTGCCGCTGCCGCACTGGTTGCGCTCGGTGTCGAGAGTGGCTCATGAACGATAAAGATCAGTCTAGCCGTTGTGGTTATGTAGCCATTGTCGGTCGTCCCAATGTCGGAAAATCCACCCTGATGAATCGGATTCTGGGCCAAAAGCTCAGCATCACCTCGCGTAAACCGCAGACGACCCGGCATCAGATCCTGGGGATCAAGACCGAGGGCGATGATCAGGTGGTCTATGTCGATACACCAGGATTGCACAAGGATTCTGGCAAGGCGATTAATCGCTATATGAACAAAGCCGCCAGTTCGGCGCTGCGTGATGTTGATCTGGTTATCTTCCTTGTCGACCGTAATCGCTGGACCGATGAGGATGAAGCGGTTCTGGATAAGCTCCGCTACAGCAAGATCCCAGTGATCCTGGCGGTCAATAAGGTTGATCGGATTGAGGATAAGGAAGATCTGTTTCCGGTCTTGTCCGAGCTGGCGCAGAAGATGGACTTCGCCGAAGTTATTCCGCTATCGGCAAAGCTGGGGCGCAATGTCGAGCAGCTCGAAGGTTGCGTTTTGGCACGCCTTCCTGAGGGCGTGCATCACTTTCCGGAAGATCAAATCACCGACCGTAGCTCAAGATTTTTGGCCGCAGAGCTGGTGCGGGAAAAGATTATGCGCCAGCTGGGTGATGAGCTGCCGTATCAGATGACGGTCGAGATCGAAGAGTTCAGTCATGAGAATAATATTCTCCATATCAGCGCCTTGATCTTGGTTGAGCGCGATGGCCAGAAGCGGATTCTGATTGGCAACAAGGGCGATAGGATAAAGCTGATCGGCCAGGAAGCGCGGATCGATATGGAACGTATGTTTGACGCCAAGGTGATGTTGAAACTCTGGGTCAAGGTTAAGAGTGGTTGGTCTGATGACGAGCGTGCTCTGCGCTCATTGGGCTATGACGACATCGGTTGAGCGGGTAGAGCAGCAACCAGGTTTTGTGCTGCATAGCCGAGCCTATCGCGAGACCAGTGCCTTGGTCGATTATTTTAGCGGGGACTATGGTGTGATTCGCGCTGTGGTCAAAGGGGTTCGCGGCACGCGATCGAAGCAGCGTCATCTGACCCAGCCGTTCCAATGTTTAGCGCTTAATTGGCAGGGAAAAAGCGAGCTTAAAACCCTGTATCAAGGAGAGCCCGTTGGGCGGACTAATCCGCTTCAGGGACGTAGTCTTTGGTGTGGTCTGTACCTCAATGAACTGACTTTGCGGCTGCTCCCTCAAGGCGATCCCCAGCCCGGCTTGTTCGCCTATTATCAGCTGGCGCTGGAGCGTTTGTCTGATCCGCAACAGCAAGAGATCGTACTGCGTATTTATGAACGCCAGTTACTGCAGTGTTTGGGTTTCGGCCTGGACTTTGAGCACACCTCCTCGGGACAGGCTATAGAAGCAACCGCTCGCTATCATTTCGATTCGCTCCAAGGGTTTGAGTCGACGATTGACGATTCGGGTTATTCGGGTTCGGTATTAATGGCGTTCGCGCAGAACGATTATCAACACCCCGATGTTCGTCGTGCAGCGAAGCGGCTGATGCGTCAGGCCCTAGCGCCGCATCTTGGCGGCCGGCCGCTGCATAGTAGGGAGCTGTTTCAAGGCCTGCGTGCTGGTTTAAGTGCTGCTGAGGTTCATCCGTCATGATCTTGGGTATAGGCACAGATATCGTTCATGTCAGCCGGATCAAAGCCAGTTATGATCGGCTTGGCAGGCGGTTTGCGGCGCGTATTCTGACCCCTGAAGAGCTTGAACAGTGGGCGAATCAGAGTCGTCCGGAGGTGTTTTTGGCCAAGCGTTTTGCGGTCAAGGAGGCGGCGTCTAAAGCGTTGGGTACCGGGATTGGCCAGGGGGTCTCCTGGCAGCATATCAGCATGAGCCATGATCGATTGGGTGCACCTTTGTTGTTATTAACGGGTCAGGCTGCGTTACGGGCGCAACAATTGGGTATGAACCATAGTCATCTGAGCTTGTCGGATGAGGTTGATATGGTGGTAGCTTTTGTCGTCATAGAACAATAAGATCGGCGCCCTATTTATATCTGAGCCTAATAGTAGGTAATTCCAATGAGATTATTTTTCCCCACTATTGAATCCTGTGTCGGAGCCACCCCGCTGGTGCGTTTGCAGCGTTTGCCGGGCAATACCACTAACACTATTCTGGTGAAGCTGGAAGGGAATAACCCTGCCGGATCGGTTAAGGACCGCCCCGCGCTGAGTATGATTAACCGGGCTGAAGCGCGCGGCGAGATCATGCCTGGTGATACCCTGATTGAAGCGACCAGCGGTAATACCGGGATTGCCCTGGCTATGGCCGCTGCAATCAAAGGCTACCGCATGCTATTGATCATGCCCGGTCATATGAGTCAGGAGCGTAAGGCGGCGATGACGGCCTATGGCGCCGAGCTTATAGAGGTCTCTAAAGAGCAGGGAATGGAAGGCGCGCGTGATCTGGCTGCACAGATGCAGCAGCAGGGGCGGGGTAAGGTACTGGATCAATTTGCCAATATCGACAACCCCCAGGCCCATTTTGAAACTACCGGACCTGAGATCTGGCGGCAGAGCCAGGGCAAGATTACCCACTTCGTGAGCGCCATGGGGACTACGGGTACCATCATGGGTGTCTCTCGTTATCTTAAACAGCAAAACACCGAGATCCAGATTGTCGGTTTGCAGCCCGAAGACGGTGCCAGCATTCCCGGCATTCGTCGCTGGCCCGAAGCCTATCTACCAAAAATCTACCAGGCATCAAGGGTCGATCGGGTGATCGATATGGGCCAGCAAGATGCCGAAACGACTATGCGCGAGCTGGCTCGTCAGGAGGGCATTTTCTGCGGCGTCTCATCTGGTGGTGCTGTTGCCGGTGCGCTACGCCTAAATGCTGAAGTCGAGAATGCGGTGATTGTTTGTATTATTTGTGACCGGGGTGACCGTTATCTGTCTACCGGTGTTTTTGAGTCCCCCGCTGTCGGCTGACGGCTATCTCGTTTTAACGTGGCAACCTCACAACGCAGGAGCGCAGTGATAGATGGTTAAGGTCAGGCAGGATCACCCCTTAGATGAGAGTGGATCGGTTGATTTGAACGCCTGGCTCGAACGGGTGCGTACGGATGTGAATATTCAGGATGATGTCGTCCTCATCCGTGCTTGTCAGATGAGCCGGGAAGCCCAAGAGCAGGTCATTATCAAGAATGATGTCTGGGCGGAGCATGGAAGCAACAGTTATCGTACCGGTTTGGAGATGGCTGAGATTCTAGCGGGCCTGGGGCTGGATCAAGATGCCTTGGTTGCCGCTATTTTGTATCGCGCTGTGCGAGAAAAAAAAATTGCGTTGCAACAGGTTCGCGAAAGCTTTGGCCAGAGTGTCGCCTATCTCGTTGACGGGGTGTTGCAAATGGCCGCCATCGGCGCGGTGTTGCATCCTACTCCCCATTCCGTCTTGGGCCAAAGCCAGGGGCAGCTGGACAATGTGCGGAAGATGCTGGTCACCATGATCGAGGATGTTCGCGTCGTCTTGATTAAACTGGCCGAGCGTACCTGTGCGATCCGGACGGTTAAACATGGCGATCGAGTCCGTCGCTACCGCGTTGCCCGCGAGGTGTTCGATGTCTATGCACCGCTGGCTCATCGGCTGGGTATTGGTCATATCAAGTGGGAGCTAGAGGATCTGAGTTTTCGCTATCTCCAGCCCAGCGCTTATAAACAGATCGCAACTCTGCTGGCGGAAAAGCGGCTCGATCGGCAGACTTATATCGATCAGGTGCTCTATGCGCTGAAAACTGAATTGGCCAACATCGGCATCGTCGCCGAGCTGAGTGGGCGAGCCAAACATATCTATAGCATCTGGCGCAAAATGCAGCGCAAACAGGTCGATTTTAACCAGATCTACGATGTGCGTGCGGTGCGTATTCTGGTGCCAGAGGTCAAGGACTGCTATGCCGCACTGGGTATTGTTCACGGCCAGTGGAAAAATATCCCCCACGAGTTTGATGATTACATCGCCTCACCGAAGAAAAACGGTTATCGGTCGCTGCATACCGCGGTAATTGGTGCTGAAGGCAAGGTGCTGGAGATCCAGATCCGTACCCAAGAGATGCACGCGGATGCCGAGCTGGGCGTCTGTGCCCACTGGCTTTATAAGGGCACCGATACCGCCAATAAAAGCGATAGCTACGAGAGCAAGATCGCCTGGCTGCGCCAGGTGCTGGAGTGGCAGGATGACCTGGGCAATGCCAGTGAATTGGTGGATCAGCTCCGCGCCGGGATTGAAGAGGATCGCATCTATGCCTTTACCCCCGATGGCCATGTTGTCGATATGGCAGCCGGTGCAACCCCGCTGGATTTTGCCTACCGGGTGCACACCGAAGTAGGCCATCGCTGCCGCGGTGCCAAGGTTAACGGCAAAATCATCCCCCTGACAGCCAAGCTCAAGACCGGCGATCAGGTGGTAATTATGACCGCCAAACAGGGTGGTCCTAGCCGGGACTGGATGAATCCGAATCTGGGCTATGTTACCTCGGGACGGGCGAGGGCAAAAATTCGTAACTGGTTTAAAGAGCAGAACCGTGACCAGAATATTCATGATGGCCGCCATCTTATTGAACGCGAAATCAAACGTCTGGCGGTGCCTCAGCTTAACCTGCATCGGTTAGCCGATCAGCAGGGATACGCGGATCTGGACGACCTCTATGCGGCAGTCGGTGCCGGTGATTTCAGGTTAAGCCAGTTGCTGGGTGCCGCCCAGCGTCAGATCGAGCAGCAGACTTCTGAGCAGCAGCGTTTAGCCGACGAACAGTTAGATCTAGACCTTAAAACCGAGCGGGTTGTTAACTTCAAGCCCAAGGGCGATGTCTCTATTCAGGGGGTCGGTAACCTGCTGACGGTCATCGCCAGTTGCTGTAAACCGGTGCCTGGGGATGCGATCGTGGGCTACATCACCCAGGGGCGCGGCGTCTCTATTCACCGCCAGGATTGCATCAATGCATTGCAACTGGAATCGAACAGCCATGAGCGGATGATCGAGGTGAACTGGGGTGATGAGGATGCAGCCCAGGCCTATGGGGTCGATATCCTGGTTGATGCCCTCGATCGTCATGGGCTGCTGCGCGATATCATGACGGTGCTCGCCGCCGAACGGGTCAATGTGCACGCGGTGAATACCCGCACCGACCCCAAAGAGGGCACCGCACGATTGCTGATCTCGATAGAGATTAAACGCCTGGCGGATCTGGGGCGGGCGATGGATAAACTCGGTCAGCTGACCAATGTGATCGATGTTCACCGTCAGCTGCCGGGTAACCACTGATGTCGTATCAGCTTGATGACCTGCTCCGGCTGATGATGCAGTTGCGTGATCCCGCGCATGGCTGTCCCTGGGATCGGCAGCAAAATCTGGCGTCGATCGTGCCTCATACTCTGGATGAGGTCTATGAGGTGATCGATACCATCGAGCGCGAGGACTATCCACATCTACAGGATGAGCTGGGCGACCTGCTGTTTCAGGTGGTTTTCTACGCCCAGATCTGCGCCGAGCAGGGGCGGTTCCAGTTTGCCGATATTATCGATGGCCTGGTGGCCAAGTTATTGCGGCGCCACCCGCACGTCTACCCCGATGGTAGCTTTGCTAGTTTTGGCAGCTCGGTAGATCTGAGTGAGGCTGAGATTAAACAGAGCTGGGAGCGGATCAAAGCCGAAGAGAGAGCCCTAAAAGAAGCTGGAAAGGAGTCTGTACAGGAGGCTGTACAGGAGACTGAACAGGAGGCTGAAAAAACGTCGCCGCAGTCGCCTCTCCCAGGATCCATTCTGGATGACCTGTCGACCGCGATGCCTGCGCTGATGCGTGCCCATAAACTGCAAAAACGTGCTGCTTCGGTTGGCTTTGATTGGCGCCAAATAGAGCCTGTACTGGATAATCTGGATGCCGAAATGCTTGAGCTGCGACAGGCACTGGCCGGTGGCGATAAGTCAGAGATCGCCGATGAGTTGGGTGACCTGCTATTTTCTTGCGTCAACCTAGTTCGCCATCTGAAGCAGGATTCCGAACAGCTGCTGCGCCAGTCCAATCAAAAGTTTGAGCAGCGCTTCCGCCGCGTGGAGCAGCTGGCAGCGAAGCAGGGGTTGGTGCTGGCTGACAGCGATGAAGCCAGCCTGGATCGGCTATGGCAGCAAGCCAAGCACGAATTGCGTGAACCCAAAAAGTTGCGCCAGTCCACAGAGTTGTCTCAGCCCCTAGAGCTGATCGACACCCTGGGGCTGGTCTGCCCGCTACCGCTGATCCGTTTATTGCAACGGCTCGAATCCTTACCACCCGGTTCCGAGGTGTGCCTGCTAGCCGATGATCCCTCAACCCTCAATGATATCCCCGACTGGTGCCTGCAAACCGGACACCAGCTGCTATCGATCGATACCTCCGATGCTCAGGCGTTCAAGATCCGGGTTCTGAAACCCGGCCGCACCCCTGCCTGAGTTGTAGGCCCCATACTCTGATGTGAGCTTAAGATGCGTCCCTGGTTAATTTTGCTAAATAACTTCTGTCATGACCTTTTTACCGGTCTGGTTCGGTAGTTTCGTGATTATCTATGTGCTGTGGATTAAAGCAGCAGAGCTGGGCGCGCCTGGCCCCTGGTTGGAGCAACTGAACAGCTTCTTCTTTGCCTTCTGCTGGATATCGTTGTTGCTGGTGTGTTTGACCGGTCTGTTCAACTTCCTGTTTGACCGTCATGGCGATGGTGGAATTGGCAAGCATAACTGGCAGGTGAAGAAGCAGATGCTGATCGTCAACACGCGGTGTTGGGTATCCCTTTTGTGGGGGTAGCGGGCTGATTTACCTCGGGACCCACTGATGGCTACTCAAAGGTTAGCGCAGAGCTGGAGGGCACTGAAGTGGCCTTCTATGGCAACAAGATGAAGGAGGTGGTGGCGCTGGAAGAGGGTTTTAAACGGCGCTAGTATGATGAGTGCATTTAAGGCGATGATGAAAGACTTCCACAAGCATTTTGACTTCGGCGATGCGCCGATTCCGCACGATATGCCGGGGCTGCATGCACTCAAAGATGCGATTGACTACTAAGTTTAGCAGCCATCGGCTCAGCCGTGGCGCTAATCAACAAGGATGAAACCGATGCTCGACTCTGGCCTATTACGGCTTGAAATGCCGAGGGCTTTGCCCTATGACTGAACTGTTCGCAGCCGTGGCGGTGTTTATTATTAGCCACATGATTCCGATGCGACCCCGTTTTCGCCAACCGTTGGAACAGTTGCTGGGGGTTAAAGGTTTTCTACTCGGATACAGCCTGCTGTCACTGCTGATCATCTACTGGCTGGCACAGGCGTTCGCCAATGCCCCCTACATCCAACTCTGGCCCTGGACACTCGCCGCCGCTTGGCTGCCGGTGGTGTTGATGCCGCTGTCCTGTGTGTTGTTGGTCGCTGGTGCCAGCTCCAAGAACCCTTTCTCGCTTGGCCCTGGCGGCAAGGGCTATGACCCCGACCATCCCGGCATCGTTTCGGTGACCCGCCATCCGTTGATGTGGGGGCTGATCCTCTGGGCTGGCGCGCATATCCCGGTTAATGGCGATGCGGCTGGGGTGATTCTGTTTGGATTGATGCTGCTGCTGAGTCTTGTGGGCACCCTGACACTGGAGCGTTCCCGGCGGCGCAAGCTGGATCCTGAACAGTGGCAGCGGTTTTATCCAGGCACTGTGAACCTCCCCTTTAGTGGGTTTCGCCGGATCGATTGGCGAGGTATCGGCTGGTGGCGGCTGTTGGGTGGGGTGCTGTTGTATCTGCTACTGCTATTTGCTCACCAGCCGGTGATCGGGATAGCGCCGCCTATTTTTTACTGATCATCTAAAGCCACCTGCTAAAAAGCTGAAGGCCGGTGACTAGTGGCTGTTTCTCGTCGCCATCCAGTCTAAGTTCGGTTACCTTCTCTCTATATTTAGCCGCAACTTATAGCCGCTGTGTAGAGAGGAGGCTCTGATTAGCATGAAGGCATTTATTCGCGACAACCCCACGATCGCTTTGGGTCTCGGGCTGCCGTTGCTACTGCTACTGCTGTTTTTGCTGATCTCCGGCATTCCCCAGCTCTTGGTAGCACCGCCGCAGTACGATCTGCTGTATGCGACCCAGTACAACCGTTACAACAATCCTCAGCAGGGGATACAGATCGCCGTCGTTAACAACCGCGTACAGGTCCATTATCTGGGAAATTCTCAGGCCTATCAGCACCCACGGCTGTGGCGCTATAGTCCCAAAACGGGTGCGCTGAAAGAGCTAGCTATCATCCCTCCAGCGGGTCTCACCTCAGCCAATCAGGCTGCTGCGGATAGCAACAGCCCTCTAGTGGTGACTCCAGTTCCAGTCGTCGATCTCGACGGGGTGAAGGTCGATTCATCCAGTATTGCTCCCGATGGTTATCAATTCAGCAACGGTGTAGATGGCTATTCGGGGCCTGTTTTTACCGGCCTGTTCTATTCATCGCGTTACCGCCAACAGGCACAGCTGCTTAAGGACGGGCGCAGCATCCGCCTGCCCAACCGCGATGGCGCCTATTACGGCAATGGCGCGCGCTTTATCGGCTGGGTGGTGACGCCATGAGTTGGCTGTTGCTGCTGGTTGTCGTCTTCGTGGTGATTGGTGGCGGCTGGTGGGGCTTGCCGCTGCTGGCTACGCTGTTTGGGGCTAAAAACATTAGCGACAAGGAGGGTGCGCTGGTGAATATTGCTCAGCTGATGCAGCGCTTCGAGATTACCCCTGCAGAAGTGGAGGATGCGTTTCTTAACCCCTCGGCAACCCCTAGTGCCGAGCACCCGCAGGGTGGCGGTGAAATCGCTAAAACCCTTTTCTCTTATCTGGGCGCTATTTTTATTGTTGCCGGTATCAGTACTTATATAGGTATGTTCTGGACCCAGATGGGTGCTGCGATGCGGATTACAGTTACCCTGGGCGTGGGTTATATCCTGCTGCTGGTGCTGATCTCTGCGTTGCATGAACAAAAGCACCCCAAACTTATCCTGCCGTTGACCCTGGTGTCTGTGATCATGATGACCAGCGGTTGGTTTGTGCTGATCCATGAGCTGTTTCCCCGAGGTGACAACTGGCGGCTAGCGGCGATTAGCGTATTCGGGGTGATGGCGATTCATCAGGCGGCGCTAGGGTATAGATACCGGCTCAGCGTATTCGTTTTCACGGCACTTTTTTTTGGTTACGGTTTGCTGCAATTGGGGCTGGATCTACTCGATGTGCCCCTGGCGTTGAGTGCCATTATCCTAGGCAGTTCGCTGTTTATGGTGGCGAACGGGCTTGAGAAAACGGTGCATTCTGAGCTGGCAGAAGCCGGTTTTCTGATTGGCAGTGGCTGGCTGTATGCAGGTGTTTTTGACGCTATAGCCAGCACCACGGGATCCGTTAACTGGGCGGCACTGCTGACGGGCCTGTGCATCCTCTGCACGGCCTACGGTTTGCAACGAGCAGGGCGACAACTGCGTCTGCCGGGCTTGGGTTATCTGCTCGGCTCTATCATGGCGTACACCGGACTGTTCGATCTGCTCGAAAACACCGCGTTCGAACTGCTCAATTTTGCGCTAACTACCTCGATGCTCTACGCCTGCGTGGTGCTGAAGAGTCGAGCTCTGCTGCTGACCACGGTGATCGCGATGCTGAGCTATATCGGTTATTTCTCCGTGCAGTATTTTGTCGATTCGCTGGGCTGGCCGGTCACGTTGATTTTGATGGGGGTGGCGTTTATGGGCGTCAGCGCCCTGGCCATCAAGGTGAAGCGACGTATTTGAACCACTTCGCAAAGAACCAAGTCTGGACGCCGTTTGAGTTAACCCTTTTGAGTTAGCCCTGTTGTTGAAATTTATTGTATAAATAAGGTGTCAGCAACAGGGTACGAATGGGAGGACAAGAGTGAAACTCATTACACGCTCTGAATTTGAGTCGTTACGCTTGGATGATTTAAACGAGTACGATGCGGATCATAGCGGCGATACCCAGATCGTTAGGATCTACCGTGACGGCAATCTTATCGCCAAGAAAAAGACCCAGAAGAAGACCGTGCGCTATTTCGGTGTCGCTGGGTATGAGCAGTATCTGCCTACAACTTAAATCTCAATCACTGCCCTGGGCTTTGGGTCGGGTTTCAACCCGACAAGCTTAGACCCTTGCTGGTTCGCACTATTATCGCTACCGATACAGCGGCGGAAGCCCCTCTGTCTTGGTCCCGGACTCCGCTAATCGCTGTCGGTACCCTCGCGCGGCATCCAGCAACGCCTGAGCATCGAACGACTCCAGCGCCTCCTTACCGTATAAGCAACCATCTAGACGGGCTATCTGCTGATCCAGGGCCTCATCCTCAAAGGCTCCAGTATGGGTTGTAGCGCCGCTGGCTAGCCCGCGCCAGCGGCTCAGTGCCTGCCGGATCGAGCCCCAGTCGCCCTGACGGCAGGCGGCTTCCAAGGCGCGAAATGCCTGGGCTTCATCGGTGTTGGCTAGCGGTGGCGATGGCGGCAGAGCAGCAGCTTGTACCGCGTCTTTTCGCGCGCGCCACCATAAACCGGCAAACAGCAGGCTGATAGCCGCCCAGATCAGGTTGCTCCAGTACAGCCAGGCAGAAGAACCTGTCTCAGCTGGTTGAACCGGGGCTGGAATGCGGGGTTGCTGCGGCGCTGCAATTTGGGTCGGAGGGTTGGATTGCACTCCCGGTGCGTTGCGCGGCGGCAGCACGTTGAGGGTTTGCGCGGGAACTCGGGCGACTCGCGGCTGGTTGGCGGCGGTATCCCACCAGTGCAACTCGAGGGCGGGCAGTTCGAGCGGGCCGGGTCGGGTCGGCACCAGGCCGTAACGCTCGGTGCGGCTGGCGTGGATGCCAGATGCCGGGGTCTGTTGATCCAGCTGTGCTGGTTCCGGGTACTGTTTGAAATCAAGACTGCTCAGTGGTGGTAGTTGCGGCAGTCGCTTGGCTTCGACCCCTTCGGCTTGCAGCGTCAGGGTTCGGGTGATCGGCTCGCCAACGCGGTAGTTGCCGTCGGGCTGGCTCAGGGTTTGGCTCAGGCTGAGCGATGCGGCGGGTAGCCAGTCTCTCGAGTTGATCTGGCTGGGTGGCGCTAGGACCTCTAATGATCGGGTTTGGCTGGATAGACGTAACTGTTGTCCAAGCCGACTATCGAATAGCGATCTGGGCGCATCCTTAACGGCGTTAAAACGCTGCGGCGGAATCTCCAGCGTTCCAGGCGTTCGCGGAAAGATCGCGTAGTTGAGTTCGTAGACCAGGAAGCGGCGGCCTTGTTGTACTTTTTGGTACTGCTGCTCATCGAGTTTGATCACGTCTGCGTCTTCGAGCTGCAAGGGCTGGGCTTCCAGACTGCTGAGGTTAACCGCAGTGTAGAGGCGGATGCTGAGTTTGATCTGCTGGTCTACATAGGCGCTAGCGGTGTCGGTTTCCAGCTCTAAATAGTAGTCATCGTTTGGGGTGCCGCCGGGTGCTTTACTGGCGGTCACCTCGATCTGCAGCGGCGCGCTCCGGGCACCGTCGAACTCAAACGGCGGTAACAGGATACGGCCGACCACTTTGGGGGCGAGTGCGATGCTCCACTCGGTCCAGGATTCGGCATCGCCATTGATGATCCGCATCTGGGTGCTTTTGCGGCTGCTCAAAATTTCAAAGTAGGGCTGCAGCAGTGATAGGTCGGGCTGTCCGGTTGCCGCGCGGGTATCTATTTTTAAACTGAGATTGAGCGTTTCATCGCTAGCCACACGAGTCCGGTCGACACTCGCGGTCAGGGTGGCTGCCTGGGCCAAGCCACTGAGCCAGAGTAAAGCGATGCAGACGAGGAGTAGTGGGTTGATTAGCAGGTTGATTGATGGGTGGCGGCGTCGATTCACCAGCGGCTCTCCTTGGGTGGTTGCCATTGCCCTTGACGATAGGCATCGAGTTTCTGTTGGTACTGGTATTCAAATTTCCGGCGCAACAGGCCGCTGGGATCGTCGGGCAGCTGCTGCAGCCATCTGTCCAGGCGCGGGTCGCTGCTGGGTTGAGTCTCAGCCTCGGTCGCTCCGGCGCTGCTTTGCTTAGGCTCAGTTTCTCCCTCCGGCTGAGCGGCTTCTGCCTGGCTCGATGCCTGGGTCTGATCTTCGGTAGCCTTTGTCGCTTCAGCTGTGGCGTCGTTGTTCTGCGCGGAAGAGGAGGGGTCGGATTCCGAGTCCTGAGCGTCATTCTGAGGCTCTGAAGGTGGTTGCTGCGGCGAGGGTTGGGAATCACTTTGCGAGGCCTCAGCATCGGCCGGCGCTCGGTTGTCTGGATTGGATTCAGATCCCTGCTGAGCGTCGCTGCTCTGCCCCGATTGCTCCGCGTTGGAGTCGGCATTTTCTGAATCGCCGGGATTCTGCTCAGCGTCTGAACCAGGTTCAGAGTCTGAATTCTCGCTGGATTCGCTGTCAGAGTCCTGTTGCTGCTCCTGCTCCTGTTTCTGCTGCTCGATCAGTTTCTCTACCAGCTGCTGGTTAAAACGGGCATCGTCGAATCCAGGGTCGCGCTCCAGTGCGTGCGTAAACGCCGCCAGTGCCTGGTCCAGTTTACCGTCACGGGCCAGCGCATTGCCGCGGTTGTAGTGGGCGCGAGCGCTATCGCTCTGGCCAAAAGCTTCGGCGGCCGGCTCAAACTGGCCGCTGCGATAGAGTGCACTGCCACGCCATTCGGGGGTTTCAAAGCGTTCGGCCGCGCCCTGGTTATCGCCCTCTTGAAAACGCTGCTGAGCCTGTTGATCGGGTGTTTGCCACAGCGTTTGCCACTCAAATGCCTGCGCCGGTTCTGGCGTAAGCGAGGGTAGCAGGATCAGCAGGCTCAGCAACCAGCCGCGGCGGTGTGAGAGTGCCGCCAGCGGCAGTAACAAGAGCACCAGCCAGGGGCCGGCTTCGTGCCAAAGATCGAATTCACGCTCCAGTTTCTGCTGCGAGTCGCTGTCCAGATCGGAGCTGGCGTGCTGCTCCAACTGTGCCATGAGCGCTTTGATATCGCTGCCATCGTAGCTTAGGGGTTGATAAATACCGGCGTGCGCCCGGGCCAGCGCCGCCAGTGCATGAGGTTCTAGCTTGGCCAGCTGAATTACCCCCTGAGCATTTTTGGCAAAGCTGCCATCACGCAGCGGTATAGGTGCGCCCTCTGCCGTGCCAATACCCAGAATCGATAATCGATAGGGCTGGTCACGAAGTTGGTTGCGGATCGCCTCGCTGGCCGTGGCGGTGACGCCATCGGTAATCAGCAGTATCTGACCACGGCTGTGCCCGGCATCGCGCAGCAGCCTCAACGCGGTCTCGATGGCATCCTCCGCCTGGCTACCCTTGACCGGCATGATCCCCGGCGATAGGCCGGGTACCAGGGTTAATAGGGTTTGCCGATCATCGCTGATGGGGGCCAGCAGGTGCGCATCACCGGCATAGACGACCAGCCCGGTCTGGCCCTCGTGGCGCGCCTTGATCAGATCGGTCAGACGGTGTTTGGCGTGGGTTAGCCGGTCAGGCTTAAGGTCCTGGGCCATCATCGACGGCGATAGATCCAGAATCAGTACCAGCGCATCCTGCTTGCTGTAGAGGGGTTGCGGTAACCGCTCCCAAGTAGGCCCTGCCAGCGCCAGGACGGCGAGACTCCAGCCGCACAGGAGTGCCAGCAGCGGCCAACGCGATTGGGACGAGGATCGCCGCTCGAGCAGGTGTTGCAGCAGCTCGGGACGGATCAGCGTTTGCCACTGATTAGCACCGGCCTGTTGGCGCCAGAGCCAGATCCCCAGCAGCAGTATCAGCGGTAGCAGCAGGAGCCAGAACGGCCGTAGCAGGTGAAAGTTTGCGATGATATCGCTAATAACATCGCTCATGGTTGGCGCCTCGGTTTCATGCGCGGTTGTCGATTAAACAACCGACTAAGCAGCCGTGCCAGCGGAATCACCAGCGACAACAACAACGCCAGTCCCAGTGGCCAGTGAAACAGCGTCTGCTGGGGGCGAATCAGCTGCTCGGCCTGCTGGCTGGGCTCAAGCAGGTCGAGCTGCTGGTAGATCGCTTCCAGCTCCTCAAGGTTACGGGCCCGGAAATATTGTCCCGAGGTACTGGCCGCAATCTGTTCCAGACTGGCTTCGTCAAGATCGGCCGAGGGATTGACCTGGCGTACCCCGAACAGGCTGCGTACCAGCATCTCGTCGGCACCGAAGCCCAGGGTATAGATCTTGATCTGCTGCTCGGCGGCCATCTTGGCAGCCTCTAGCGGTTCGACCTGGCCTGCGGTGTTGGCGCCGTCGGTGAGCAGAATCAGCACTCTGCTGCCTGCAACAGTATTTTTGGTCGCCTCATTACTGGTTTTCGGTTGGCTGGCTGATGATTGCTGGCTCAGGCGTTTGATTCCCAGTCCAATCGCATCGCCGATCGCGGTTTGATCTCCGGCAAAGCCGATCTGGGCCTCCTGTAGCAGCTGATTCAGACTGCGATGATCGAAAGTCAGCGGGGTCTGCATATAGGCGTTGGAGCCGAATAGAATCAACCCAAGGCGGTCGGCCGGACGGCGCTGGATAAAGTCACCGAGGACCGCTTTAACCGCCACCAGCCGATTGACCCTCTCGTCATCCAGTTGCATATCCTCGGCGCCCATGCTGCCGGATATATCCACCGCCAGCAGTAGATCGCGCCCGCTCAGGGCGATCGGTTGGGGGTCGCCAACCCAGAGCGGTCTGGCGGCGGAGAGTAGCAGTAGCCCCCAGATCAGCCAGAGCAGGGTTCTACGTTGCAGAGACGGATGACGCGAGCGGGTCATCGCCACGCCCGGCTGCAGTTGGGCAAAAAACGGCACCCGCAGTGCCGCCGGCTGTTGATTGGCTGCCGCAGGGACAAAGCGGCTAACTAACCAGGGGAGTGGTAGCAGCAGGAGCAGCCAGGGCCAATCAAGCGTCAGCATCAATTACCCCCTCTCGGTGCTGGCGAATCCATTGCTGAGCGAGCTGTTGCAGTGCCTCGGCATCGACAGCGGTCTTGGGCTGGTAGGGGCCGCTGGCCAAACTGCAGCCTAGCGGCTGACGGAACCCCTCGAGCCGACTGCTAGAGTAGAGGAATTCGACCCAGGCCGCACCGCTCAGCGGCGCAACCTGGGCGGCCGGGTAAGCGGCTAACGCAGCGCGACGCAGCAGCTGGTTGAGCTGTTGCAGCCATTGCTGAGGCTGTTGCTGTTTCAGGTCGCTCTGGCCCAATCGCGCCAGCTCATGCAGTGCCTGGCGGCGGTAACGATTGCGCTGGCGCTGTCGATACAGCTTGATGCCCAGCCAGATCAGCAGCGTCAGGACGAGCAACGCCAGCAGCCACCAGCCCGGTGCCGGTGGCCAGAGACCGATAGCGTCGGGTAGCTGCAGATCGCGCAGCTGCTCCAGCGATACTGGTGCCTCAGCGGCATTTGGTATGACTTGAGGATTGGCAGTCGCTGCGGTCATCGACGACTCCGGTTAGCGTAGAGGCGGTGTAATCGAGCCAGCAGCAGCTCGTCGGTACCCAGGCTGTGGACGCGAATTCCCTGTTGTTGACAGTGCTGCTGCAAGCCACCCAGCCGGTCTTCGACCAGCTGCTGTTGTGCCAGTGATTCAGACAGCGGTTGGCGGTGCTGGCCGTCGCTGATCCAGAGCCGGTCGGTTGCAGGGAGCTGCCGTTCCAGCGGGTCATGAAGCAGAAACAGGGTCAGATCGGCGTGACGCCCCAGTTGATACAGCAGCTTATAGCAGCGTTCATCCAGATCGTGAAAATCACTGGCGATATAGAGCCCCGTGCCGGGTCTGCAGATCGGTAACAGCTTTTGCAGCAGGCTATGCAGCGACTGCGGCGGTTGCTCGGGGCAGGGGGTGCTGAGTTGGTTGGCAAACAGCTGCAGCTGGCGGATCCACTCCAGGACGCTGTGTTTGCTGCGTTTAGGACGGAGTTCGCGGTGGCCTTGGTCGCCGAACACCATTCCACCGATACGGTCCCGATTGGCCAGACTGATCCAGGCCAGCGCGCTCATCAGGGTCGCGCAGAGTACCGATTTAAAGCAGGATTGGCTGCCAAAAAACATCGACGAACGCAGATCGGCAGCCAGTAGCACCGGGCGCTCCTGCTCCTCGCGGTAGAGTTTGGTGTGCGGGGTCTGGGTACGCGCCGTGACCCGCCAGTCGATCGAACGGATATCATCACCGGCCTGATAAGGGCGCACCTCTTCAAAGTCCATCCCGCGCCCACGCCGCCGGGTCTGGCGCTCGCCCGCCAGGGTGGCTTGCTTGCGTCCCTGGTTAGCAAACGTCAGTTGCTGGCAACAGCGGTGCAGCCCGATCATCTGTTGCAGATCGGGGTAGGCACCTTCGAGTCGAATCTTCTCGAACTGCTGTAGGTTGGCGTTAACGTGGCTGGTCATAGTGGCTGGTCATAAAAGCAATTGAGCTCGGGTCTCGACAAGTCGTTGCTGTGGGTCTGTCTGAAAGTGTTCCTGCGCTCTTATTAAAAAAAGGGGCACTTCCCACATCCCTGTGGGTCGGAATTCATTCCGACGGCCTTCAAGCCACAGGCACCCAGCGCAGCAACCCCCGAATCACATCATCGGCGCTTAAGCCATTGGCCTCGGCTTCAAAACTCAGCAGTAGTCGATGCCTTAGGACATCGGGCGCCACCTGCTGGACATCATCGGGGGTGACGTAATCGCGACCCTGCAGCCAGGCATGGGCGCGGGCGCATCGGTTCAGGGCGATACTGGCACGAGGGCTGGCACCGTATTCGATCCAGTTATCCAAATCGGCTGAGTAGCTTCCCGGATTGCGGCTGGCCAGCACCAGTTCGACGATATACTGCTCCACTGGTTCGGCCAGATGCAGCGCCAGAATCTCCTGGCGGGCCTGCATCAGGATCGCCTGGCTAATGGGGGTGGGAGCAGGCGGAAGGGCTTTATGGCTGGCCTCGTTCATCGATAGGCGCATGATCGCCAGTTCGGCCTCCCGATCTGGATAGCCGACATTGACCTGCATCAGAAATCGGTCTAACTGGGCTTCGGGTAGTGGATAGGTGCCCTCCTGCTCGATCGGGTTCTGGGTCGCCATCACCAGAAACAATTCTGGCAGTGGATAGCTCTTGCTGCCTACCGTTACCTGTCCCTCGGCCATCGCCTCCAGCAGTGCCGATTGCACCTTGGCCGGTGCCCGATTGATCTCATCGGCTAGCACCAGGTTGTGAAAGATCGGCCCTTTTTGAAACTCAAAGCTGCCCGCTTCGGGGCGGTAGATATCGCTGCCGGTGACATCGGCAGGCAACAGGTCAGGGGTAAATTGGATTCGGTGGAAATCGCCTTCGATCCCCTGCGACAGGGTCTTGATCGCCCGGGTCTTGGCCAGTCCGGGCGCGCCTTCGACCAGCAAGTGGCCGTCGGCCAAAAGTGCGATCAGCAACCGTTCGACCAGGGCCTGTTGACCGATGATCTGGGATTCGAGCCAGGTTTTCAGGGTTTGGAATTGGGTTAGCGTCGTCATGGGCAACATCGTACTCATAAATCACAAAAATAGGATGCTAGTAAGATGGGGTCAGGGCTCAAAAGTTCAAGAGGTTACGAATTAAATCATCCCCTTATGCAATGCTACCGAGACAAATGGAATACCAAAGAAGGTAAAGAAGGCCACCAGCCAGGTGCCGATAATTAGCCAGGCATTGATCTGCAAGCTGGTTTTGTACTGGGTCCTAACATGCAGGGTCAGACCGATACAAAACCAGGTCACCAGCGACCAGACTTCTAGCTTATCCCATAACCAATAACGGCCCCAGGCATCCTACGCCCAGATAGCACCGGCCACGACGCCGGGGGTATCGAAGATCAGCGCCAGCGCCATAAAACGGTAGGCGCGGTTATCCAATTACTTGTCTTTTGGCAGTTTAGCGAAGCGGTCAGTGCCGATATTGGTCGAGCGCAGCAAAATGATTAGTGCCATTCCCAGTGCGATAAAGGTACAGCCCAGAAACAGCTTAAAGTATACCATTGCATACTCTGTGGTCGGCTTGATTTGCCGCAGGAGGCTGATTAATTGCCGTGTTTTTGGCGGGTGCCAGCAATGATGATCTGTGCGGGGGCATTAACGAGGTTTTGCAGCTGCGTCGGCAGATAAAAAGGGATTTTAATTGCTGAATGGCTCCTCGAGCAGGACTCGAACCTGCGACCAATAGATTAACAGTCTACTGCTCTACCAACTGAGCTATCGAGGAATTGCGCAACACAGGGCGCGGATCTTATCGGCCTTTGCAGGGGCGGTCAAGTGGGCTGGAAACCGTTTTTGTGATCCGGTAGTTCCCTAAATAGAGTTTGTCCCTATCGGTTTTTTCAAAGTATTTCAAGGTGTCAGTAGGTGTGCAAACGATTGACACTGCGGTCATAGAGCCATTTGGCGGATCCCTTCAGATTGGTGACCATATAGCGGGTGTTGTCGCCCAGGGGGCTAAACTCGGCTTTAACGACGATCTTGCGTTCCGTTTTCCAGCTTCTCGCTTGATAGTTCAATGTGGCAAAACAGCGCTGCTTGGTCTGCGTTTTCGCAAATTGAATGGCAGCACGATGACGGGTATCCAACGATAACGCCTCAAGGAGGATGTTCTTCCCAATACCGACGATATAGCCCACATCGTTGCGCTCGCACCAGGCCAATACTCGAGGGCGGCAATAACCTCCATCACCCCGAAAAATGATGTTTACCCTTGGCCAGGCCTTGCGCATACGTTTGACGAGCAATGCCAGAATGGCACCGGTGTGTTTTGCGTCATCGACGCTGGCAGGACCCAGGTAACTGACCAAGAGCTTAGGGGGGCTCTGGTAAGGTCGAAAAAACTGTTCGACGATCTCTTCGTGCATGGCAGTCGCCCACTGTCGACTTGCCTGTCATTCAAACCGGCACAGGGTGGACTGGCTAGCCAGTAAAGGGTCTCTATCGACAGCCGTCTGCAGCGCTAAATCATGCCGGAGCTGTTGGTGATCGTTAAGATCTTCGTACCCTAAAGCAATGCCAAAAACACGCTGACAAATGACCTGCTCTGTGCTGTGTCTACATTGCTGCTGATTGCGAGCATCGCCAATTTTACTGGCCACAGATCGAATCAATCCCAGCTTACGATCGAGTTGCCTGAGGATCAGAACACCACCATCGCTGGTGATGTCTCCGCCTTCAATATTGGCAGTGACCTGGCGCCCTTTACAGCGTGGAAATAAGGCTCAATTCGTGGTACTTTTTACCATAGCGCCCTCTTGTTGTTTTTCGATCTTAAGCAATTGAATTATAATAACAAGTAGGGCGTTTTTAATTTTTTATGATGCAATATGCGGGCTGGGTGTTTTGGCAAGCTTGATGGACGGCATAAAAAAAGCCCGCGATGCGGG
>CAXBEA010000023.1:0-42397 GCA_963974645.1 uncultured Neptunomonas sp.
CCTCTATCACAGCGGCGGTATGGGGCGGACGATTCACTCTCACCGAAGGCCTCCGGCTCAGGGAGTACGGTAATCAGGTATCAGGCGATCCTTTTGGCCCTGCCCCTTCGGTACGCTGACATACACAGCGGCCGCAATCCCCAACGCGCCGACCCCATGTGCGCTTGCGCACAGACTCAAGCCCCGGATTAAACCATCATTAAAACGATGACGGGCGAGCCTGTGGCTGTCCGCGCCCCGCTGATCCCGATAACAATAAAAGAGAGGAAGAGAGATGCTGTATTACACCATCGTATTTTTCATTATCGCCCTGGTCGCCGGGCTACTGGGTTTTACCGGTATCGCAGCAGGTGCCGCCGAGATCGCCAGGATCCTGTTCCTAGTGTTTCTGGTGCTGTTTGTCGTCTCGTTGATCATGGGCAGGAAACGTCGCCGCTGAACCAGGTCTTGCGGCAGCAGCCAGCAATGACCTGCCAGGCGATGCCAAAAGGCTGATCAAAAAAAGCAGTCCAGCCTTAGACTGCCCGCCGGCATAATAGCGCTCGATCATCAGCGCAACCTTGGTGGCTGCACGGGAGGGTCATTTTTAGCAAAGTCACTGGTGCATCAAAGAAAAAAGATTACCCAGGATTTAACCACGACTCTGAACCGCACAGACTAAACACCTACGACGAGATCAGACGCGTGCGAATCAACCCGCAGCAAACACAAACGAAAACAGGCACCGCCTTCCGGGTGATTCGCGGCGCTGAGTTCGCCACCAAGACTCTCTACAATGCGTTTTGATATCGACAACCCCAAACCCAAGCCCTCCCCTGCAGATTTGGTGGTATAGAAAGGTTCGAACAGCCTCCCCAGTGCAGCAGGGTCTATGCCGGGGCCATAGTCACGGATATTCATACAGACCAGTCGATCTGTCAGCTGGCAATCAATTTCAATCCGCTTAAGGGTACAGCCTTCCATCGCCTGCATCGCATTACTGAGCAGGTTAACCATTACCTGCTCCAGCCGTACCATGTCCCCCATCACCAGAATATCGTCGATCTGCTCGTCCCACCCTATATTGATCTGTTCGCTTTGTAGCTGGCCGTAAAGAATCGACATCGCGCCCTTGCGCACCGCTTTCAACGCTACAGGCTCAGCCTGACCGCTGCTCTTACGCGAAAACACCTTTAAGGGGGCGATGATTTTAGCCATCCGCGCGGTCAGCCCTGAGATCTCCTGCAAATTCTCCTGCACCCTGTCATTCCGGTTAAGTGTCAGGTATTGCCTGGCATTGTCCGCATAGGCCCGAATGGCTGTCATCGGCTGATTTAGCTCATGATTAATACCTGCCGACAACTCACCCAACACCGCCAGCTTAGCGGTCTGGATCAGCTCATCCTGGGTGCGATGGTGCTGCTCAATTTCCGTCCGCAGCAGATCATTGGCTGCCAGCAACTCCTGGGTGCGTGCCTGTACCCGCTGCTCCAAAAAATCACGCGCTTCGCGCAATGACGCCTCGTACTCTTTACGCTCGGTCATATCATGAATGGTGACAATGAATTTGCGCTCACCTTGGTACCAAACAGCCACCAGGGTCAGCTCGATCGGAAACAGCTCATCATCGCTTCGCTGTGCTTGCGCCTCGATCACCGGCACCTGCGCATCGGCAGGCAGATCTTGCGGCTCGGTAATTGTCCGCCAGCAGACAGCCCTATCCCGGGGTGCGATAAGCACACTGAAATAACGGCTAGTTATCTGCTCGGCATCGTAGCCAAACAACGCTTCGGCGGTGGGGTTAAAGGATTCAATCCGGCCCTGAGAATCGAGCGTAACCAGACCCGCCTGGGTATTATCGATGACTGCGCGCACCCGCGCCTCACTCAACTCCAGCGCTCGGTTAGCCTGTTCCTTAAAGCGCCGCCGCTCATGGATTATTTTTTGCCGCAGCAGTAGAAATAGACCCAAAAGCACCAATACTGTTAGCACCACAGCCGCCAGCACCACGGCATCCCAGACCCGTGCAGAGACCTGGGTCAACTTTGCCAGCGCAACCACATTTAACTCAGCCGCGGCTAGCGACTGTCGCACCAGCATATAGCGGCTACCGGAAATACGATCAAGCGCTCGCTCGCTCTGAGTGTCGGTATCTTCCAACAGGGTAATCAACTCAACCTGATCGTTGTATTTTTCGCGCCGGGCGATCGGCAATGAAGTCAGGTTCTGGTCGGCGTAACGTTGGCTACCCACAATCCTATCCAGATCCGATCTGGATAAGGGTTCCAGGGTTCTAAACTTCCAGGCGTCCCGGGTGCTGATAAAGATGACATTATCGATATCGGTTACCAACAGGTCGGTCAGATCGTCGTTCCACTGCTCCTCGATATCGTTCAGATCGATCTTAACCACGACCACACCGACCACCTTCTCAGCATTAAAGATCGGATGCGAGAAGTAATAGCCACGCTTGCGCGAGGTGGTACCCAGAGCAAAATACTGCCCCTGGTGTCCACTTAACGCCTGCTGAAAATAGGGCCGGTAGTGAAAATTCCTACCGATAAAAGAGTTGGGCTGGCTCCAGTTACTGGCAGCCAGGGTATCTCCGGAGGGGGACATCAGATAGATATCAGAGGCACCGGTGATACGACCCACATCGGCCAAGTAGCGATTTAGGGTGGCTACGATTAGCGCATTGCCAGGGTTATAGAGTACTTCTTTGAAGGAACGGTCTGTCGCCAGCAGCGCGGGAAGATTCTGGTATTTATCCAGCTCGTTTTTCAGACTCAGGGTGTAACGTGAAAGATCCAGCTCCAGCGACCGTTGCAGTGCGCCAAGCTCGTTATCCCGGGTCCAGCGCGCCACCTGCCACAGGGTTACAGCAAACACCCCCAGCAGCAGTAATACGATCAGCAGGCGATAATGTTTAGCCACCCAGCCTCCCCGAATGGCAGGCGTCACTTGGAGTTAACAAACTCGTCTGCTGCCGCCTGATACAAAAACCTCTATATCGCAAAGCCAATACCGAAGCTCTATAACCCGCTCTATCTCCAGCGCGGTTATTTTGATGGCGGCACGTACCCTTCAGCCTGGTCAAACCCATCACCGCTAAAAAACTTGTCCATCTGCTCTGATAGATAACTACGCGCGCTCGCATCCATCATATTCAAGTGCTTTTCATTAATCAGCCGAGTTTGATGCTCTAGCCACTCCTTCCATGCCTGCTTAGAAACCGAATCGAAGATCTCCTTACCCTTGGCACCGGGATAGGGTGGACGATCTAACCCTTCGAGCTGTTGCTGGTACTTCTTGCACAAGACTGTACGACCCATGATCTTAACTCCTGAACCCTTGAACTCCCGGAAAGAGCTCTGTTAGAACCTGTCTTTATAAAACAGGCTGTCAATGAAACTTAACCTTAATAGCAGCTGTTCTTAATCGTCCCTGCTATCCATGACCTGCTATCCATGACCTGCTATCCATGAACAGTACAACCCGTCTCTGCGACGAGGCCGATAGCCTACACCAGCCCCCTAGCCAGCACCACTGACCTGAGCTGACCAAGCAATCGTTTAACCGGAGCCGCCAGCCCTAGTTCAAGTGGCTGCTCCGGGTCATACCAGCAGTCATGGCTCTCTTCAACGCCAACCGCAGTCTTCCCCGTTGTACTGACCACCACCGGGCGAATCTGCAGATGATAATGAGAGAAACTATGGCGAAACTCTGGCTGCTCTTCCAGCGCCGTAGAGACTCCGTTAAAACCTTCCACATAGGCCTGCAGCTCTAGCCGAGAAGCAAACTCAGGCAGACACCAGAGCCCACCCCAGAGCCCTACGGGCGGGCGCTGCTGCAGCAACACACGTCCCTGCTGATCCCGCAGCATCAGCATCCAGGACTGTTTAACCGGTAGGATCTTCTTCGGTTTTGGGTAGGGATATAGGTGTTGCGCAGCCAGTTTTCTCGCCTGACAACCCGACTGCAACGGACAGAGTTCACAGTCGGGCCGGCTACGCCGACACAGGGTCGCACCCAGATCCATAATCGCCTGGGTGTAATCCGCGCAGCGCTGCGTTGGGGTATAACGTTCGGACAGCAGCCAAAGCTGCTGCTGCACCGCGCTCTGACCCGACCAGCCTTCAACTGCATGAAACCGTGCCAGGACCCGTTTCACATTGCCATCCAGAATCGGCGTGGGAATCTGATGCGCAATCGAGAGTATAGCGCCAGCGGTCGAGCGGCCAATGCCGGGCAGCGCTTGCAACTGCTCCAGCGTATCTGGAAAAACCCCATCGTACTCCGCCACAACCTGCTGCGCGGCTTTATGCAGATTACGACCCCGGGCGTAATAGCCCAGCCCGGTCCAAAGATGCAACACCTGATCAATATCAGCCGCTGCCAACGCCTGCACATTGGGAAAAGTGCTGACAAACCGCTCGAAATAGGCGACAACAGTCGCAACCTGGGTCTGCTGCAGCATGACTTCACTCAGCCAGACCCTATAGGGATTAATCGATTGCTGCCATGGCAAGGTTTTGCGCCCATGAACATCAAACCAGTCTAACAACTGCTGCTGAAACTGCACCGGGGTCAAGCTGTAAATATCACTTAAACAACCCCTTTAGCGCCCCTTTGAGCGCCTCATTACCTTTGATTTTTTGCTCCAGCTTCTGCTCTAGCTTCCCTTGCAGCTTCTGCTTGGCATCATCGCCAACCAACTTGCTCAGCAGCTGCTTGATCCGGGTTTTATCGATACTGCAGAGTCTGGCCGGATCGGTATCAAAGCCGCCTTTGCAACGCAAAGGTAGCGCCAGATTATGTAGTTTTTCATCGATGCGGCAGTTGTCGCTGGCAAAATCCTGCAACACCGTCAGCTCTACGCCATAATCCAACGCTTCCGCTGGCAGGTCGACGAGGCCATCACCCAATAGGCTGATCCCCACCAGAGAAGCTTTGAGATCATGATTGGTTACCACCCCTTTGGTAATTTTTGCGGTCGCCCCCAGATTGCTGAACTCGGTGTAGCCCTGCGCGGATTCGGCTGGGGGTTGCTGTCCTTTCAATTGCAGGATCCCGCGGCAGAGGGTATCGCCTAGATCGACCCCCTTCAACCGCCCCTGCTTCAAGCCGAGACTCATATTTCCATCGAGTGAGTGAACGATGTCATAAATCGAATTACCCTGCGCCTGATAGCCACCTTGCATCGAGAACTGGCCACTGAAGCGATCCATCTCCGCCAGATCCATCAGCATCTTTCCAAGCTGGATATCAGTAATCTGCTTCTTAATCTCCAGCCGCAGCGGCGTCTTACGCGCATCGAGGATAACGCTGTTATCAAAGCTGCCCTGGTACAGTTTTCCGGCGACCTGTTTGATCCGGATCAGACCTGCTTCGGCCGTCAACTGCAGTTTCAGCTGTTCTATCAGCATCCCCGAGGCTTTGAGTGTTGCCAGCCCCAGGTCGGCATCGATTAAGGGTAGCGCCCGCAGGGTTTCGATCGGTAATAGTGGCTCTTTGGAATAACGTTCCCCAGCTACCTCTGCCTTTGCACTTGAATCAGCCTGGGCATCACTGGCGGGTGGCAGATAGCGATCCACATCGATTGTATCGCCCGTCAACTTGATCGTTTGAGCGCCGCTTTGCAGCGTATAACTGAGCGAGCCGCTAAAGCGGGTTTGATCCAGGGTCAATTTCAGCGCGTCTAAACCTAGCACCCCGGCAGGGCCAACCAGTGCGGCTGCAAACCCCACCCGGCGAAGCACCGCATCATCGCGAGTCCGTATCTCAGGCTGACCCAATGCCGCTAACAACTGTTTCAGATCGAACCCCGGAATCTGCAACGCCCCCGTCACCAACGGCTGCTCCGCTACGCCAACCACCTTAAGGTCCGCGTTCAACAGCAGGTTAGCAAGCGCCAACTTCAAGCCTTTAACCTCAAGACTGTCGCGTCCCTGATCGACCTCCAGATCAGCACTGATCGACAAATCAATCGGCTTACTAAAGGCGGCCCCCGCTAAGCCAAGCTGAAGCTGTAACGCCCGGGCATTAAATTTCTGCGCGACCAGATCCAGCATCAACTCGGTCTGCAACCGGGTTTTTGCCACCCACTCTGCTGTTGTCGACTCGCCTAACAGCGCCAGTTCAAAGTCGATCGCCAACGGAAAATATTGGCCGCTGACCAACTCTTCGGCGCTGAGGTTAAGATTCCTTAATTCAATAATCTGCCCCTGAGCAGGGTCGGCATAACGAATCTGTGCATTACTGATCTGGACCTGGCCGATATCGAACAGTAGCGCTGCCGCCGCCGGACTCTCAGCCGGTTTAGCCTCGGGATCGGTAGGGCGTTGCTGCTCAGCTTTGGCTGCAGGGACGCTCCAGTCCAGCTTAAGTCCATCGAGTAAGACACCGCTCATCTGCAAATTACCGCTGAGCAGCGGCAACAGCCGTACACTGATCTCAGCACGCTGCAGCGACGCCAAGGGCTGGCCATCGAGCCGGTGCACATCCAGCGCAGGCAGCGACAGGGCAATATTCGGAAACAACGACCAGCCAATATCGCCTTTGATCTGTAAATCCAGCTGCCCCTTGTCTCGGGCCAGGCTTTGCAGCTCGGGCTTAAAATCGTTCGGATCGACCAGCACCAGTAGCAGACCCACCGCCAGCACGATCAGCGCCAGCAACCCAAGCAATAGTTTAAGCAGCAGTTTCATCAGCAACTCCAGGTTGTCTATCACAGCCATTATTTCACATCTCTGGTTATACATCTTAGTGGCTGAAGAACAGAGGTAAAGGGATATCCACCAGATGATTCATTGCTGCGCCCTTTAACGCTATAATCAGCGGCTTAATTTTCGGCAGCCGGAGCAAACCATGAGCGAACGTCGAGCCAGTGTTACCCGTAATACGCTAGAAACCCAGATCAGCATCTCCATCAACCTGGACGGCAGCGGCGTCTTTAAAGCCGATACCGGGGTGCCGTTTCTTGAGCACATGCTTGAGCAGATCGCTCGCCATGGTTTGATCGACATGGAGATCCACGCCAAAGGAGATCTTCATATCGACGCCCACCATACCGTTGAAGATATTGGCATCACCCTGGGCCAGGCCTTCGCTAAGGCGGTCGGCGACAAGAAAGGGCTAAGCCGCTATGGCCATGCCTACGTTCCCCTCGACGAAGCACTGTCACGGGTGGTCATCGATTTTTCCGGGCGCCCCGGACTGGATATGAACATCCCCTTTACCCGTGCATCTATAGGTGCGCTGGATACCGAACTGTTCGGTGAATTTTTCCGCGGCTTCGTCAATCACGCCCTGGTCAGCCTGCACATCGACAATCTGAAAGGGGCCAACGCCCACCACCAGGCAGAAACGGTATTCAAAGCCTTCGGTCGGGCGCTACGGATGGCGCTGGCCGAAGATCCGCGCATGGCGGGAATGACCCCATCCACCAAAGGCTGCTTGTGATTTTTACCCTGAGCCACTGCAGCGGAGACCGCAAATGAGCAGCGTAGCAGTTATCGATTACGGCATGGGCAACCTGCACTCGGTTGCCAAGGCGCTAGAGCATGTACAGCCGGGGGTTGAGGTCCGCGTCACCGCCGATCACGATCTGATCCTCAGCGCTGATCGGGTGATTCTGCCTGGCGTCGGCGCTATCCGCGACTGTATGGGCGAGATTCGCCGCCTCGGCATCGACAGCATCGTTCGCGAGGTGATCGACTCCGGCAAGCCCTTCCTGGCGATCTGCATCGGGATCCAGGCGCTGATGGCGCATAGCGAAGAGAATGGCGGCGTCGACTGCCTCGGTTACTTCCCAGGCAACGCGCTGTTCTTCGGCAGCGATCTCAAGGATGGCAGCGGTGAACGTCTCAAAGTTCCGCATATGGGCTGGAACCAGGTCTGGCAGCGCCAGCCTCATCCACTCTGGGCCGGTATCGAGGATGGCACCCGTTTCTATTTCGTCCACAGCTACCATATCAACGCGGTCAAGCCTGAGCAGGTGAGTGCCCGCTGCGAATACGGGGTCGAGTTCGACGTAGCTATGAGCCAAAACAATGTTTTCGCGGTGCAGTTCCATCCCGAAAAGAGCCAGAAACCAGGACTGCAACTGCTGACAAACTTTCTATCCTGGAATGGCCGCGCCTAGGCTTATCATCGATCCAAAAAACATTTTCAGATAACCTTACCGACAGCCAGTTTATGTAACCAAGAGGTTTCCATGGCGTTAGCAAAACGTATCATCCCCTGCCTCGATGTCGAGAACGGCCGAGTCGTTAAAGGGGTTCAATTCCTCGATATCCGCGATGCCGGCGATCCGGTCGAGGTCGCCAAACGTTACGACGAACAGGGCGCGGATGAGATCACCTTCCTGGATATCACCGCCACCCACGAGAACCGCGATACGATGGTCCATACCGTGGAGAAGATGGCCAGCCAGGTATTTATCCCGCTCACCGTGGGTGGAGGTATCCGCACCTGTGAGGATATCCGCACGATGCTTAACGCCGGTGCCGACAAGGTCAGCATCAACTCAGCGGCGGTTTTTAATCCAGACTTTGTTCGCCAAGCAGCCGAACGCTTTGGTTCGCAGTGCATTGTCGTGGCGATCGACGCCAAGAAGGTCAGTCTGCCCGGAGAAGCGGACCGCTGGGAGATTTTTACCCATGGCGGCCGTAAACCAACCGGGCTAGATGCCATCGAGTGGGCCAAGAAGATGGTCGCCTATGGTGCCGGCGAGATCCTGCTCACCAGCATGGACCAGGACGGGGTTAAACAAGGCTACGACCTGGGCGTCACCCGGGCGATCTCTGACGCGGTCTCGGTACCCATCATCGCCTCTGGCGGGGTGGGCAACCTGGACCACCTAGTCGCAGGCATCACCGAGGGCAGAGCCGATGCAGTATTGGCAGCCAGCATCTTCCACTTCGGCGAATACAGCATCCCCGAGGCCAAGCGGTACATGCAAAGCAAAGGGATCGAGGTCCGGCTCTAAACTCTAAGTGCGCAGCAGCGCTATTCCCAGCAACTGTATTCGCAGTAATACTATCAGCAGGGACACTAAAGCCGCCGAGCTTAGATTCCGTAAGCTTGGCGGTAGGCGCGGATCGACTCGACCTGCGCCGAACGATCGCCCTGCTGCTCCAGATACTCAATAAGATCGGCCAGGGTAATAATACTGATCACCGGCATGCCAAAATCGCGCTCGACCTCCTGGATAGCTGACAGCTCACCCTTGCCCTTCTCCTGCCGATCCAACGCAATCAAAGTGGCTGCGGGGGTCGCGCCCGCCGCCTCGATCAGCGCCATCACTTCACGGATCGCAGTGCCTGCAGTGATCACATCGTCGATAATAAGCACTCTGCCTTCAAGCGGCGCACCGACCAGACTGCCGCCTTCACCGTGAGCCTTGGCCTCTTTACGGTTAAATACATAGGGCACATCCCGATCGTAATCATTCGCCAAAGCGACGCAGGTTGTTGCCGCCAACGGGATACCTTTATAAGCAGGACCTAGCATCACATCGTAAGCGAGATCGGCAGCCTCTATCGCCGCCGCATAGTAACGCCCCAGCTTCGCCAGCGCCGCGCCGCTATTAAAAAGTCCCGCGTTAAAAAAGTAGGGGCTAATCCGACCTGATTTAAGCCTAAATTCGCCGAAGCGAAGCACCCCTTTTTCGATCGCAAACTCAATAAAGTTACGCTGGTACTCTTTCATCTTGCTTCTCTCTGTCTAGCGGCAGGGCATCATTAGTTGGTCGCTATGATACATTGATGAGAGACTGGGCTCTAGAAGGAGCAGACCGCCTCGACCCAAACTATCCCAGTGGTAAATAAAACTGTTTCCCCAACTACCTATTCAGTTTCGCCCCTATTAGATTTACAATCCGCCCCTCGGTCCCTGCTAAAAAATAATAAGGTAACTCATGCGCGTCATTACCCTCAATGTCCAAGGCATTAAACAGGCAGCTGAGAAAGGTCTGTTCGAGTGGATGCTAAATCAGGGTGCCGATGTGTACTGCCTGCAGGATATCCAAGCCAAAGAGTATCAACTCGACGATGCTCTCTATCACCCTAATGGTTATCACGCGTATTTCTTTGATGCCGTAGAAGACAACTACAGCGGTGTCGCGCTGTATTGCAAAAAGCCGCCGAAAGCGATCATGACCGGCATGGGATTTGAGCTCTGCGATTCACACGGTCGCTTTATTCAAGCGGATTACGACAAGGTCAGCATCGTATCCATGGCGTTTCCCTCCGGACTCAAGGACGATCTGGCCCAGTCACAGAAATTTCACTTCATGGAGCACTTCCTTAACCACCTACGCAAGACGCTGCGTAAACGGCGCCAGTTTATCTTCTGCGGCACCTGGAGCATTGCTCACAAGACCATCGACTTGAGCAACTGGTACGTCAACCAGAAACACTCCGGATTCCTCCCCGAAGAGCGTCAGTGGCTGGATGTTATTTTTAACGAACTGGGATTTATCGATGCTTTTCGCGAGATCAACCACGTCGATCACCAGTTCACCTGGTGGCCGCCCTACAACCGGGCCTGGAGCCTGAATGAAGGTGCCCGGTTAGATTACCAAGTCACCACCAGCGAACTGCGTAAAACGATCCGCACTGCCAACATCATCAAAGATGTTCGTTTCAGCGAGCACGCCCCACTAGAGATCGAGTACAACATCGAGCTCTAGTGCTAACACTTAAACCAATCACCACCTAGACTATCGCCAAAACATACCAGGACCGATTCCCATCACGGGTTAGCTGCGCCCTCAGAAAAGCTCTTCTGAGGTAATCGTTTTAGTCGCCGAGGAGTGCTTCACCGCTGCGCTCTGAGGGACATCCTGCTCACGAAACATCTCAAATATCGCGTCTTTCTGACCCGGATAAGCCTGCAACCCCGTTTGTGGATCTATACGCACACTCACAATACCCTGCGGCGGAATCAGCGCGGCCTCCGGCACCCCCTCTAGCGCAACCGACATAAAATCGATCCAGATAGGCAGCGCCGCTCGACTGCCAAACTCGCTGCGACCCAGGGTTTTAGGCTGATCAAAGCCGACCCAAACCGAAGCCACCAGCTCGCGATTAAAGCCTGAAAACCAGGCATCCTTGAGATCATTGGTGGTGCCTGTTTTACCTGCTAGATCGTTTCGCCCGAGCACACTAGCCTTACGCCCAGTGCCCCGTTTAATAACATCTTGGAGAATATTATTGATTAGATACGCCGTCTGCTCATCAACAATCCGTGGCGCCAGCGGCAAAGAAGTGACCTCGGCATCCTGCAGCGATCTCGGCTCTGGCGTAGCTGAAGGAGGCGTCTGCGCAGCCGACAGTGCTATGGATTCGAGCCGAGCCTGATAGAGACAACCTTCGCAAACCGTATTCGGCTCGGCCTGAAACAACACCACCCCATTACGGTCCTCAACCCTGTCGAGCCAATAGGGCTCAATTTTGTAACCGCCGTTTGCCAAGGTCGCATAGCCCGTTACCAACTCTAAAGGGGTCACATCGGCGCTCCCCAATGCTAGCGACAGGTCGTTGGGCAACCGCGAGCGGTCAAAACCGAAGCGACTGATATAATCGAGGGCCGGCTTAACCCCCAATGTGCGTAATATCCGGATCGATACCAGATTGCGCGAGCGATATAACGCCTCCCGCAAGCGGGTCGGACCAAAGAATTTTTTGCTGTAATTCTCCGGTCGCCAGCTACTTTCAAGATTTTCATCTTCAAAAACAACTGGCGCATCATTGATAATAGATGCAGGGGTAAAACCACTCGCTAACGCAGCGGTGTAGACAAAAGGTTTAAAGTTAGAGCCTGGCTGACGGGTACCCTGGTACACTCGATTGAATTTACTTTGCTGAAAGTTGAACCCTCCCACCAACGCCCTTACCGCGCCATTTTTTGGCGACAGTGCAACGATAGCACTCTGCACCAGGGGCAGCTGACGCAACTGCCAGCCCGCACCATCCTCGATCAATCGAACCAGATCCCCGACTGCCAGCACGTCTGCCGCAACCTGAGGCCCGGGACCACGACTATCAACCGAGACAAAACGTCTTGCCCAACTGATACCCTCCCAGCCCAGCTCGACTAGCTCACCACCGCGAAGCAGCAAGCGCGCGCTTTGCTCTGCTACCTCAACGACCACTGCAGGCTGCAGAGAGCCATAAACCGGCACCTGTCGAAGCTGTTCAATTAATTCCGAGCGACTTAGCGTCGCCGCGAACTGCTGCTCAGCACCTCGATAACCATGACGTAACTCATAGGCCATCAGCCCCTGTTCTATCGCTCTGTTGGCGGCCTCCTGCTCTGCACTGCGTAATGTGGTGTAGACACTATAACCATCGGCATAAACCTGCTCACCGTATTTTTCCAGCAGATCACTGCGCACCATCTCTGCCACATAGGGAGCATAAAGTTCTATATCCGCGCCGTGATAGGACGCGCTCATCGGCGCTTGTCGCGCCTCTGCATATCGAGCAGCATCGATATATCCCAATTCCCGCATACGCGACAGAATCCAGTTACGTCGTTCAAGCGCCCGCGGAGGGTTCGCGAGGGGGTTATAGGCGGAGGGCGCCTTCGGCAAGCCTGCGATCATCGCTAACTCAGCCAAACTCAATTGATCGATATCGCGCCCGTAATAAACGTTAGCCGCCGCCTGAATCCCGTAGGCTCGATTACCCAGATAAATTTTATTCACGTAAAGCTCTAGAATTTCGTTTTTGCTGAGCTGCTGTTCCATCTGCAGGGCGAGAAAGATCTCCTTAAACTTACGCAGAAAAGTTCGCTCTAGGGTCAACAAATAGTTCCGGGCGACCTGCATGGTAATGGTACTGCCACCGGTCTGGATCCGACCGGTACTGATCAGCTGGTACGCTGCCCGGGCTAGCCCAATGTAATCAATCCCTCCGTGGCTATAGAAGCGTCCGTCCTCTGCAGACAAAATAGCCTGAACGAAAGCCTCAGGGATTTGTGCAAAGCTAACGGGAGTGCGGCGCATCTCGCCATACTCGGCAATAAGCTTTTGATCTGCAGAATATATTCTTAAAGGGGTTTGCAGCTGAATGTCGCGAAGTTGATCGACATCAGGAAGCTGAGGCTTAAGATAAAAATAGCCGCCAACCACGGTTAACACGCCGATTAGGCCGCAAAGAATCCCTGCTTTTATTAAAAAGCCGAGCAGAGTTTTGATTTTGATCATGTTATCCTAAAGCTTAAGCGTTTAATGACGATATATAATGATGACAGCAATAGCGCTAAAAGCGTATCAGTGTTTTACTCTATGTCTTTCGAGTCGACCTCCTATGGGTATATTTCGTTCAGTGTATTCAGGCATTAATCGGTGATAAGCCTTTTTAAGTCCGGTTCTAAGTCATTATTAGGGGTCGATATCGGCTCCTCGTATATTAAGCTTTTGGGGCTATCCAGGCAGGCAGGCAACTTCCATGTTGACTGCTACTCCGTCGTCCACCTCCCTGAAGGCGCAGTTATCGACAATAACGTTCAAGATGTCCCTGTTGTTGCAGAAGCGCTGGAAAAGGGATTGCGTCTGGCGAACACTCGACTAAAGCATGCGGCAACCTCTGTGCCAACCTCCGTCGTCATCGTTAAACAGCTTGAATTCAGCAAGTCCTTTTCTGAAGATGAGCTGGAAGATCAGATCAAAGTCGAAGCGGATCAGTTTATCCCCTACCCCCTGGACGAAGTCGCCATCGACTTTCAGATCCAAGGCGAATCAGAGTCCAGCCCTGAGCTTAATGCAGTATTGCTGGTAGCCTGCCGTCAAGACAGCATTCAATCCCGCGAAGACTCGATTAACGGCTCTGGGATGATTTGTGATGTGATTGATGTAGACACTTATGCCATCGAACGGGTATTCCCGGTTTTGGCCGAGATTCACGACCTGTTAGACAAGACGATAGGGCTGGTCGATATTGGCGCAAGCAGCATGACTCTCTATGTACTGGAAAATGGAGAGGTGGTCTACAGCCGCGAACAGGCATTCGGCGGTAACGACCTGACCAGCAGCCTGTCCCAAGTTTCCGACATGTCGATAGATGAAGTTGAACGGCATAAAAAATCAAACGAGCTTCCCGATGAGCTGGTCCAGGGCTACATCAATCCGTTTAAGCAAACGACGGCACAGCAGATCTCGCGCTCAATACAATTTTACTACTCCTCCGGTACTCACGGCGAGATTGAAACCCTGCTACTCATGGGCGGTATAGCCGCAATCCCTGACATCGACACCACTGTATCTAGAGAGTTGGGGATCAAAACCGAGATCGCCGATCCCTTCAGTGCGATGACCATCGACTCCCGTATTAATCGCCATAAGTTCGACCCAGAAGCGCCCTCGTTGGTTCTAGCTTGTGGCCTGGCATTACGGAGTTTTGCGGAGTAACTATGGCCACTACCCTGATCAACCTCAGATCTTGGCGCGAAGACCGCCGTCGAGACCGTCAGCAACGCTTTGTTGCCTCCTCTATGGCCGCGGCTATGCTAGGGGCAATTTTAGTTTGGAGTGCAGGTAACTACATCGACAACAACACCCGAAAACAGACCCAGCGTAACGATTATCTGCGCCAGGAGATGGCCAGCCTCGACTCCAAAATCACCGAAATCAAAGAGCTTCGGGCCAAGCGTGAGCGGCTTCTGGAACGCTTGCGCGCAATTCAAGAACTACAGGGTAACCGGCCCGTTATCGTGCGCGTATTTGATGAACTGGTCAGAGTTCTGCCTGATGAACTCTATTACTCTACCCTGACCCGCCAGGGCGAGTCTCTGCATATCAACGGCCGCGCTCAGAGCAATGGCGATGTTTCCATGCTAATGCGCAGCATTGACCGATCACCCTGGTTTAAAGAACCCAACCTTAGCTCTGTAGGCAAAGGCGGGGATCTGTACAAGAACTTTGATATGCGCGTCGAACTCAGCAGACCTAAACCCGAAGACGGAGGCTCCTGATGGCATTCCAGGATAGTTTCAAGAACGCCTTCCGCGGTTTCGATATCAACAACCTCGACTTCAATACGGCTGGCAACTGGCCTATAGGGGTCAAATCTATTTTTTATCTAATCGTGGTCATAGCCCTGTCTGCTGCGGGCTACCACTTTTACATTGAAGACTTGCAAACCCGTCTGGAGCAGGAGATCAGCAAAGAACCAGAGCTTAAGCAGCAGTATCAAGCTAAGGCCTACCAGGTCTCAAACCTGGAGGCACTGAAGCGACAGATGTCTGACGTAGAGGAGTCCTTCTCTGAGCTACTGAAACAACTACCCACCGACACCGAAGTACCCGGCTTGCTGGAGGATATCACCGATATTGGTCAGAACAGCGGCCTGAGTTTTGATGTGATCTCGTTAGCCCCTGAGAAGAAGGTCTCGTTCTATATCGAGCTACCCATCAACATCCAGGTAAAGGGAAGCTACCACCAGCTTGGTGAGTTTGTCAGCGGCATGGCAGCACTACCCAGAATCGTAACTGTACATGATTTTTCTATCAAACCGATCTCCGAAAACGGTGATCTAAGCATGTCTTTATCGGCCAGGACCTATCGTTATGACGATGAAAACTGATCGTCCTGTTCAGCCCTTAGGGCTAGCCATCATCCTTGTGATGACGCTGCTGCAAGGCTGCAGTCAGATCAACGACACCTCCGATCTGCAGCAGTTTGTACAAGAAACCCAAGCGCGCCCGAGCGGCCGCATCGACCCACTACCCGAATTTAAAGCTTACGAGAGCTTTCTTTACCGCGCCACAAGCTTACGCGGGCCCTTTGAGCAACTAGTCCGAGTTGAGCTGAGTAAAGAAGAGGAAGCTCTGGGACCAAAAGACGATTTCAAACCAGACTTTGATCGTCCTAAGGAACCCCTAGAAGCGTTCAAACTAGAAAATCTTCGCATGGTTGGCACTATTCATATGCTTGAACAGGGTGAATTGACTGCATTAATCAGCGATGCTAATGGCGAAATCCATCGCATCAAGCGGGGTAACCATGCAGGTAGAAATTACGGCGAGATAATTACCGTGAACGAGACCCAGCTTGATTTAATGGAAATCGTTCCAAACGGCAGGGACGGCTGGATGAAGCGACCGCGCAACATTGTCTTAGTTGAACAGTAGAAATAGGCGTAGATGGATATGGCGAAGACAGACTCTTCTGCAACAGGGTTAATAAATTTGCGACAGTTGGTTACAACAGGTCTAGGGTGGCTGACCACTGTAGCCTGTTTGCTGCTGGCTCAAACCGCCCTGGCAGAGACAAAAATCATCGATACAGCATTTGTCTCCCTGCCAGGCAACAAAGTTGAGGTACGGATCGACTTTAACGATGCACCTCCATTACCGCGCACTTATATGATCGAACACCCCGCCCGGGTTGTTTTGGATCTATTAGGTACTAGCAATGGGTTGGGAACCAAAAGCGTTGATATCAAGAGCGGCCAAGTCGACACCATCAATCTAGCCGAGGTCAAAGATCGGGTACGGGTTATCGCCAACCTATACGAATCCACCGAATACGACACCTACATTGAAGGCAACAGCCTGTATATCATCTTCGGATCAGGTGCCACAGATACTGCTGCAATCAGCTCGACCAGTGTTGAAGAAAATGCCCAGACAACTAAGACCTTCGAGCCTAAGCGCACCCAAGTTTCCTCTATCGATTTTCGCCGCATCGATGGCAACATCGGTCGCGTCTTTATCAACCTAAGCGACAATAAAGCGGGCGTTGATATTATCGAAGAGGGCAGCAACATTATCGTCAATCTAATCGGCGCACAATTACCCGCAGCCCTCGAAGAACGCATTGACGTCCAAGATTTTTCTACCCCGGTGACCTTTGTTGATGCCATGGGGGACGGCAACAACAGCAGCATCCTGATCAAACCTTCGGCTCTGCCCTACGATTACCTCGCCTATCAGTCCGAAAATCAGCTAATTGTAGACTTTAAGCCCATTACCGATACCGATGCAGAAGAACGCCTTCGCGCGCGCTTCCCCTACACCGGCGAAAAACTGAGCCTTAATTTCCAAGATATCGACATCCGTTCGGTGCTGCAGATCATTGCCGATGTGACCGATATGAACCTTGTCGTTAGTGATACTGTTAGCGGCAACATCACCCTGCGGCTGAAGAACGTACCCTGGGATCAAGCGTTGGAGCTGGTGTTAAAAACCAAGAGTTTGGACAAACGTCTGACCGGCAACGTGATGATGATCGCACCTGCGGCTGAGATCGCCGAGCGTGAAAGATTTGAAATCGAAACCAACAAGCAGGTCAAAGAACTGAAAGAGCCCCAGACCGAATTTATTCAGGTTAACTATGCCAAAGCCACGGATATCGTTGTCCTACTGGGCACAGATCAGGGTTTAATGTCGTCACGCGGCAAGGTACGGGCCGATCCACGCACCAACACCCTGATCGTACGCGATATCGATACCAGTATCGCCAAGATACGCAAAGCACTAAAAACGTTAGATATTCCCGTCAAGCAAGTGATGATCGAGGCTCGTTTGGTCACGGTACGTACCGACGTCAGTCGCGAACTAGGGGTTAAATGGGGCTTTGGCTACCAGCGAACCGGAAGCAACAACCGCCTGGTTCTGGGCGCTAACGCCAGCGGCGATACCGCCCAGGTCGGAACAGCAGGACTGGTGACACCCTCGGCACTTAACGTCGATCTGGGGGCTACAGGTACCAATGCATCCACATTTGCAATCGGCCTAGGCTCTAATACCACCCTGCTACAGCTAGAGCTTTCGGCCATCGAGAGTGATGGCAACGGCGAGATCATCTCCCAGCCCAAAGTCATTACCGCTAACGGCATGCCTGCCAGAATCCTCTCAGGTGATGAGATTCCGTTCCAAACCGTCGATGACAATGAAGTCAATATCGAATTTAAAGAGGTCGTCTTAGCCCTGGATGTCACACCTCAGATCACGCCTGACAACCGTTTGATCCTGGATTTGAAAATCAATCAGGATTCGATCGGTGAAACACTGCCCAATGGTGAGGTGGGCATAGTGACCAATGAAATCCAAACCCAAGTGTTGGTTAACAACGGCGAAACCATCGTCCTCGGCGGAGTCTTCCAAAAAGATGCCACCGAGTTCATTAGTAAGGTTCCGCTACTCGGAGACATTCCCTATCTTGGGCGGTTATTTACCCAAAAAAGACTTAGCAATGTTAAGAAAGAACTGCTGATATTTATCACTCCTAAAATCATCGAAGATAGCCTCAATACACACTAAGGCAACTATAAGGGTCGTTGTTTGAACCTGTTTCTGATCGGGCCTATGGGTGCTGGAAAAAGCACCATAGGCCGGCTTCTCGCCCAAGAACTGCTGCTATCTTTTGTCGATTCCGATAAAGAGATCGAAGCCCGCGCGGGCGCCAATATCCCCTGGATTTTTGATGTCGAAGGTGAGTCAGGCTTTCGCAAGCGCGAAGTCGCGGTCATTGATGAGCTGACCCAGGAGACTGATATCGTATTAGCGACAGGCGGCGGCGCGATACTTGATAGCGAGAACCGTCGCCGGCTACAATCCAGAGGCACCGTTATCTACCTGCACGCATCCTTGCAGCAGCAAGCTGAGCGCACTGCAAAAGACCGCAACCGACCTTTGCTTCAAACTGGAAACCCCTCTAAAGTACTGGCAGAGCTGATGCAAAACAGAGATCCTCTCTACAAAGACTGCTGTGACCTTCTGATCCACACCGATGGACGACGACCTAAGTCAGTGGCGAGAGATATCATCCGTCAACTGCAGCAGCTCGATATACTTCGCTAAGCCACAACTGGATACTGACACCATGACTTATCGGCTGGATGTTGCCCTCGGCGAGCGCAGCTACCCCATTTTTATAGGCGCGGGACTGCTGGATCAGCCTGATAGCTGGGTAGATACTATCCGCAGCAACCAGGTGATGGTAATCACCAATGAGACTATCGCCCCTCTTTATCTGCAGCGGCTACTCCGATCGCTTTCTGGAAAGCAGGTCGCCACGGTAATACTCCCGGATGGCGAACAATTCAAGAACCTGCAAACTCTCGACCAGATCTTCAGCGGCTTACTGGAGGCACGCCATAACCGCACCACCACCCTGGTGGCGCTAGGCGGCGGCGTAGTCGGTGATATGACCGGGTTTGCAGCAGCCTGCTACCAGCGAGGGGTCGATTTCATCCAAATCCCCACCACACTGCTGGCACAGGTTGACTCATCTGTTGGCGGCAAGACAGGGGTTAATCATCCGCTCGGTAAAAACATGATCGGCGCCTTCCACCAACCCCGCTGCGTGATCATAGACACAGACACCCTCAACACCCTGCCTGATAACCAACTGGCTGCCGGGCTGGCCGAGGTAATCAAATACGGCCTAATCCTCGATCTGGACTTCCTTCAATGGCTTGAATCTAATCTGGAACAACTGCAATCCAGAGACCCCCAGGTTCTCGCCGAGGCGATAAGACGTTGTTGCACGATCAAGGCAGAGGTTGTCGCTGAAGATGAAAAAGAGGCGGGCAAGCGGGCCCTGTTAAACTTAGGCCATACCTTTGGCCATGCCATCGAAACCTACAGCGGCTATGGTAGCTGGCTTCATGGTGAAGCCGTTGCTACCGGCACCCTGCTAGCTGCTGAGCTGTCACAGCGTCTAGGCTGGCTAAACCAAACCGATATTGACCGTATCAAGCAACTTTTCAGCCGTGCCCAGCTACCACTGATACCGCCAATAGGCATGACCAGCCAAGACTTCATCCGTCTGATGGCGGTCGACAAAAAAGTAATCGATGGCCAGCTGCGACTAATCCTGTTACGGCAACTCGGTGAGGCCGTGATCACTGATCAATTCGCCACCGAGGCCCTGCTAGCTACGCTTGATGCGGCGACAAGCAAACCAGCAGTTGCCATAGTCAACGATTCAAACACCGCAAACTAGCGCATATGCCCATGGATAAACTGCTCCCCGACACCGACAATATCGAAGCTTTGCTCGGCGATAGCGTTCCTACGCTTGATGTCAGAACAGGCTCTGGCGACTTCTACCTGCCGGCTGCGCATATTCAACTACTCGAGCAGATTGAGCACCTCAGCCGCTACAGCCATTTTATCCAGATAATCACCGGTGTAACGGGGATCGGTAAAACCACCTTGCTGCAACAGTTCTACCCCAGCGCTGACGACAACTCGGTTCATGCATGTTGCATCCAGGCCCTCCCGGAGATGAACACCGCAGCACTTCTTGCCGAGCTTTCCCAACAGCTTAATCTGAATATTGACCAAGCAAATTCAACCGGCGGTTTTCTACAGGCCGTTATCGAGCATACTGAACTACTCAAACAGCTCGGGCGGCAGTTGCTGATCGTTATTGACGATGCCGAAAACTTGTCGCTAGAGGCACTGGAACTGCTCTTCAACCAGCTTTCGACACTGGCTGACGATGAGCTACGCCCTCACATCGTTCTTTTTGCTGCGCCCCAAATCAAACGGACGACTGAAGCCCTTAGTCTAAGCAACGTTGTCGAAACCAGCTGCCACTTTATAGAGATTCCAACCTTTGACAAAGACGCACTGAACTCGCTACTGCAACAGTGTTTCAGCGCTGCCGCAGCGCGACTAGATGAGAGTCAGAAGCAGCGCATCTATAGCGAATCCCTGGGACTGCCTGGCCGGGTTGCGCGCGTGTTAGACGCGGTCATGTCAGATCGCCAAGAGAGCAAAGTACAACCCACCCAGAGCACCTCGGGTTCATCCAAATTTCTTTATCCGGGCTTAGCCGTCAGTTTGATTCTAATTCTCGGCGTGACAGCTTGGCTATTAGTACCGATGATATATCCTGAACAGCCAGCCTCTCTAGCCTCCGCTCAACAACCAAGCGCCACTCCCTTGGCGACTACCGACAGCAACCGTGTCCGCCTAGAGCTCGAGGTAACGCCCAAAACAATGCCATCAGCCCCATTAGACAGCAGTTTAGAGCCCAGCCAGAGCAGCAGTTTCGAGCAACGTCTGGCCGAGGTAAGAACCGCGCTTGAAGCCGCGCAAAAAACTGCCACAAAACCCACCCCCGAGCTGACCGCAGAGAGATCACAAGCCACTGATAAGACACCCGTTGCAGCCAAGCCAATGAAAACCGCGACTGAATCCACTCAACTTCTTGAGCTGGCAGCGATTAAAGAGCCTGCACCACCTCTTAAAGCGAGATTGACAGCACCCACAACGAGCAGCCAACAGCCTCCTACTCTGATCCTCAAGCTCCCCCCCAGCGCGGATCTCGAGGCGCTCCCGGAGCAGACGGACGCTCAACCAGATTCCCAAACCACATCACTATCTGATACACAAGCCAACACGGGCTCGGCCGAAAACCTGACCGCGACACCCCAGGCCTATTTCTACGGTGACGGTAAGACGCTCCTCAGCTGGAGCCCTCAAGGCTATACCCTGCAGATGCTAGGCGCTCGTAAGCAACAGAGCGTACTCGAGTTTATTGCATCCATGCCTGAGCCTGAGAAACTGCTTCACTTCTCCACCAGCTACAAAGAAAAGCCTTGGTATGTCGTGGTGTACGGCAACTTTAGCAACCGCGATACGGCCATGACCGCCATGGGCGAGCTTCCGCCGCAACTTCGCGCTCGCCGCCCCTGGGCACGCAGCATCAAGGGCGTACAGGATGATATCCGGCGAAAGGTTCCCTAGGGGTCGATTTTCTGCCACACCCCTGCGTATGGAGGAATAAACCCTGCGCAAATTTGTTCTTAGCTGCGTTCACGGGTAGAATGCTTCTCCCTTTTTGGCACTTGCCACCTGGTTAATTCTTCCAAAAACTCTTCCAGGCGCTTGTTTTTAAAGACTTTTATAGCGAGGTCTGTAAATGAATTCAGGACTATATCGCCCTGGCGAATTCAAGGATAACTGCGGTTTCGGGCTGATGGCCAACGTCGAAGGCAGCAGCAGTCATGAACTGCTGCTCAAAGCGATCCAATCACTCACCTGCATGACCCATCGCGGCGGCATCGCCGCTGACGGCAAGACCGGTGACGGCTGCGGCTTATTGCTGCAGATGCCCGATAGCTTTATGCGCACCATCGCTCAGGAACAGTTCAGCACCGAACTCGGCAAGCAGTACGGCGTCGGCATGATCTTCCTGTCGCAGGATAACGCCAAGGCCCAGATCGCTCGCGAGCGGATCAATCAAGAGCTGAAAGCCGAAGGACTGGAGCCAATCGGCTGGCGCGAAGTGCCAACCGATCCTGCATCCTGCGGGCCGATCGCGCTAGAAACGCGGCCGCAGATCGAGCAGGTCTTTGTCACCGACGGTGGCAAGCCAAGTGCGCAGTTTGCTGTCAGTTTGTTTGTGGCACGCCGCAAAGCAGAGATCGCGCTGAGCCAAGATTCTGATTTCTACGTCTGCAGCCTATCCAGCACGGTGCTTTCGTATAAAGGTCTGGTAATGCCTGCCGACCTGACCAGTTTCTATCTGGACCTGGGCGATCAGCGCATGAAAACTGCGATCTGCATCTTCCACCAGCGTTTTTCGACCAACACCGCCCCTCGCTGGCCGCTGGCCCAACCGTTCCGGATTTTGGCGCATAACGGCGAGATCAATACCATCGAGGGTAATCGCAGCTGGGCCAACGCCCGTGCCAGCAAGCTCGGCACCGAGCTATTACCAGACCTGCAGCAATTGATGCCGATCGTAAACACCACCGGTTCTGACTCATCCAGTCTCGACAACATGGTTGAGCTCTTACTCACTGGCGGCATGGATCTGTACAAGGCGATGCGCCTGGTTGTGCCACCGGCCTGGCAGAATGTCGAGATCATCGATCCCGACCTGCGCGCCTTTTATGAATACAACTCCATGCACATGGAGCCTTGGGATGGCCCCGCCGGTCTGGTAATGACCGACGGTAAGACCGCCGTCTGCATGCTCGACCGTAACGGTCTGCGGCCCTCACGCTGGGTATTGACCAAAGATGGCATCCTCTGTACTGCATCGGAGATCGGCACTTACGATTACAAGCCCGAAGACGTTGTTGCCAAAGGGCGCGTCGGACCAGGGCAGATGCTAGCCATCGATACATCCACCGGAGAAGTCCTGCACACCGACGATATCGACCAACGGTTGAAGAGCGAACACCCCTACAAGAAGTGGCTAAGAGACAGCTCCTATCGCCTTGAAGCCACGCTCAACGATCGCGATCTATCGTTTAAGGAGTTCACGCCTGAACAGCTAAAAGTCCATCAGAAGCTCTACCAGGTCAGTTTTGAAGAGCGCGATCAGATCATTCGACCTCTAGCAGAGACATCCCAAGAAGCAGTAGGCTCGATGGGTGATGACACCCCGATGGCGGTATTGTCACACCGTATCCGTCCGCTCTACGACTACTTCCGCCAGCAGTTCGCGCAGGTAACCAATCCGCCGATCGACCCGTTACGCGAAGCGATCGTGATGTCTTTGGAAACCTGTTTGGGTGCCGAGCGCAACGTCTTTGATGACTCGGAAAAGCACGCCCGACGGATCATTTTGGCATCCCCAGTGCTCTCGCCGCGTAAATACCACAAGATTTTTTACAATGAGATCCCCGGGTTCGAAACCCACTCGTTAAACCTTAACTATGATCCGTTACTCGGCCTCAAGCAGGCGATCGAAGCGCTCTGTGAGAGTGCTGAAACGGCGGTTCGAGCCGGCACCAAGATCCTGATTCTTTCAGACCGTACTATCAAAGAGGATTTGTTACCGATCCACGCGTTGATGGCGACGGGCGCGGTCGACAGCCACTTGCGGGCTAAAGGCCTGCGCTGTAACTGTAACCTTGTGGTCGACACAGGTACCGCACGGGATTCGCACCAGATAGCGGTGCTGCTCGGTTGCGGTGCCAGTGCGGTTTACCCCTACCTCTCTTACCGGATCATCAACGACATGGTTGCCCGTGGCGAGATTCTCAGCGACGAGATCAGCTGCCATACCAACTATCGTAAAGGCATCAATAAAGGCCTGATGAAGATCCTCTCGAAGATGGGTATCTCCACTATCGCCTCCTACCGCGGTGCCAAGCTGTTCGAAGCGATCGGTCTGGGCAAAGAGATTGTCGATACCTGTTTTACCGATATTGTCAGCCGCATTGAGGGCGCCAACTTCTACGATTTCCAACGTGAACAGCAGCTGCTCGCTAATGACGCCTGGAAGATGCGCAAGCCGATCGAGCCGGGCGGCCAGCTCAAATACATTCACGGCAAGGAGTACCACGCCTACAATCCGGATGTGGTACGCACCATCCAGCAAGCGGTACAGAGCGGCAATTACGGCATCTATAAAGAATTTGCCGCACTGGTCAACGAGCGCCCGGTTGCAACCCTGCGCGACCTGTTCAAGCTCAAAGAGGTGCAGCCAGTACCGCTAAGCGAAGTCGAGCCGATCGAAAACCTGTTCAAGCGTTTCGATTCAGCGGCGATGTCGCTAGGCGCGTTGTCGCCCGAAGCGCATGAAGCGCTGGCGATGGCGATGAACGATCTGGGCGGACGCTCCAACTCCGGTGAAGGTGGCGAAGATCCTGCCCGCCACGGCACCAACCGTCGCTCCAAGATCAAGCAGATCGCATCGGGCCGTTTCGGCGTCACCCCGCACTACCTGGTCAACGCAGAAGTGTTGCAGATCAAAGTGGCCCAGGGTGCCAAGCCTGGCGAAGGCGGCCAACTCCCTGGCGGCAAGGTTAATAAACTGATCGCTTCGTTGCGTTATGCGGTACCTGGGGTAACCCTGATCTCACCACCGCCGCACCATGATATTTACTCGATCGAAGATCTGGCCCAGCTGATTTTTGACCTCAAGCAGGTCAACCCTGAAGCCCTGGTCTCGGTCAAGCTTGTCTCGCGACCCGGTGTCGGCACTATCGCTGCCGGCGTTGCCAAGGCGTACGCCGACCTGATCACGATCTCCGGCTATGACGGCGGCACCGCAGCCAGCCCGATCTCGTCGATCCATCATGCCGGCTCGCCCTGGGAGATCGGCCTGTCCGAAACCCATCAGGCGCTAGTGATCAACAACCTGCGCAGCAAGGTTCGGGTACAGACCGACGGCGGCCTTAAAACCGGTTTGGACGTGGTCAAGGCGGCGATTCTCGGCGCTGAAAGCTTCGGCTTCGGCACCCTACCGATGGTCGCCCTGGGCTGCAAGTTCCTGCGTATCTGCCACCTTAATAACTGCGCCACCGGCTTGGCGACCCAAAACGACTACCTACGCTCCAAGCATTTCATCGGCACGGTCGATATGGTCAAGTACCTGTTTACCTTTATCGCCGAGGAAACCCGGGAATGGATGGCCAAACTAGGTGTTCGTACGTTGGAAGAACTGGTCGGCCGTACCGACCTGCTGGAGATACTGCCGGGAATGACCGAGAAGCAATCGCGTCTCGATCTAACCCCGATCCTGCTTAACGACCATCTGGATCGCAGTAAGCCGCAGACCTGTCAGCAGGCGCAAAACACCCCTTACGATCTCGGCGCGCTGAATCTGAGTATTCTTGAGGCAACCAGCGATGCTATTGCCAACAAACGCGGCGGTGAGTTCGAGTTCAACATCACCAACTGCGACCGCTCGGTCGGTGCCCGAATTTCAGGAGAGATCGCCAAACATCATGGCAATCTGGGGATGTCCGACGCACCGATCAGGATCAACCTCAAGGGTGTAGCCGGGCAGAGCCTGGGGGTCTGGAACGCCGGCGGCTTGGACCTAATCCTCGAAGGCGATGCCAACGACTACGTCGGTAAAGGGATGGCGGGCGGCAAGATCGTCATCTATCCACCGACAGGGAGTCAATTCGAGACCCAAAACACCTCGATCATTGGCAACACCTGTCTCTACGGAGCAACCGGCGGCAAGTTGTTCGCGGCAGGTTGTAGCGGCGAGCGCTTCGCAGTACGTAACTCCGGTGCCCATGCGGTTATTGAAGGTGCGGGTGATCACTGCTGCGAATATATGACCGGTGGCCTGGTGACTGTACTCGGCAATACCGGCTACAACTTCGGCGCTGGGATGACCGGTGGTTTCGCTTACGTGCTGGATCTGGATCGTACCTTCGTGGATAAGTACAACCACGAACTGGTCGAGATCCACCGCATCAGCAATTACCACATGGAGGAGTACCGCAACCACCTCCGCGCGGTCATCACCGAATTCGTCAACGAGACCCAGAGTGCCTGGGGCCAGCAGCTGTTAGATAATTTTGAAGATTTCATCAGTAAATTCTGGCTAGTAAAGCCCAAGGCTGCAGGTCTGGGTGAGTTACTCAACAGCATGCGCCAGCGTCCTGAGTAAGCAGGTCTGATCAGGTTATCCCTAAGGTTCGCCCCGAGATTTATAGATCCGGGGCAGATAAATGAGGACAAGGTGTTATGAGTGAACGCCTGAATAATGATTTTCAGTTTGTAGAACTCAAGCGTGAAGAGCCCAGTAAGGTTTCTGCTCGGACCCGCAAAAAAGAGTTTGCCGAGATCTACAATAACTACGATGCCGATCAGGCTGCGGGCCAGGCACATCGTTGCCTGGAGTGCGGTAACCCCTATTGCGAGTGGAAGTGTCCGGTGCACAACTACATTCCCAACTGGCTCAAGCTGGTATCGGAAGGCAATATTCTTGAAGCCGCAGAACTCTCCCACCAGACCAACTCGCTGCCCGAGGTGTGTGGTCGGGTATGCCCGCAGGATCGCCTCTGCGAAGGCGCCTGTACCCTCAACGAGGGTGGCTTTGGTGGCGTAACTATCGGCGCGATCGAGAAGCACATCACCGATACCGCCATGGCAATGGGCTGGAAGCCTGACATGTCAGGCGTTATCCAAACAGACAAGAAGGTCGCGATCGTCGGCGCCGGTCCTGCTGGCATCGCCTGCGCAGATATTCTGGCGCGTAACGGCGTCAAAGCGATTGTCTTTGATCGGCATCCAGAGATCGGCGGCCTGCTGACCTTCGGCATCCCTGAGTTCAAGCTGGAAAAAACGGTTATGGTCCGGCGCCGTAAGATTCTTGAAGAGATGGGAATCGAGTTCCGCCTTAACACCGAGATCGGCAAGGATATAGCTTTCGATAGCCTGCTCGAAGAATATGACTCGGTGTTTCTCGGTATGGGTACCTACACCTACATGAAGGGTGGCTTCCCCGGCGAAGAGCTTGACGGAGTGTACGATGCGTTGCCGTTTCTGATCTCCAACGTCAACAACTGCCTGGGCTACCCGCAGGATGAGGCCGGCTTTATCGACCTCAAGGGCAAGCGCGTGGTGGTACTCGGTGGTGGCGACACCGCCATGGACTGCAACCGCACCTCGATCCGTCAGAGCGCTGCCAGCGTCCAGTGTGCTTACCGCCGTGACGAAGCCAATATGCCCGGTTCACGTAAAGAGGTGATCAACTCCAAGCAAGAAGGGGTTAGATTCCTCTTCAACCGCCAACCGGTTGAGATCGTCGGTGACAATGGCAAGGTAACAGGGATCAAGCTGGTCAGTACCGCCCTGGGGGAGCCCGATGCTAATGGCCGACGCCATCCTGAAGTGGTCGAAGGCAGCGAAGAGGTCGTCGCCACCGATGCGGTATTGGTCGCCTTTGGTTTCAGCCCGAGCCCTGCGCCCTGGTTCGAACAGTTCGGCATCAACAAGGACTCCAGCGGCCGGGTTATTGCACCTGAGAACAGTGACTTTGCCTTCCAGACCAGCAACCCCAAGGTCTTTGCCGGCGGCGATATGGTCCGTGGCTCGGATCTGGTGGTGACCGCGATTGCCGAAGGCCGCAAGGCCGCCGAAGGGATCCTAGATTATCTGGAAGTCTAGCTGGCTGTTAAAAAACGTGATCGAGGCCGCTAAGACAAAGCAATAACGAGGCATCGGCAACGCAGGTAGATTTTCAACAACCCGCCAAGCCTCCTCGCTACGTCAGGATCCTCATATAAGGCACGTCATAACGTGCCTTTTTTTTGTCTAAAGCCTTATACTAGGCGGCAATTTTATTGGCTAGATAGAGACCCGCTCTTATGTCTGAACAGTTTCCCGAACTGAAGAATGATCGCTTCCTACGTGCGCTGCTGCGCCAGCCCGTCGATGTCACTCCCGTGTGGATGATGCGCCAAGCCGGTCGCTACCTACCCGAGTACAAAGCGACCCGGGCCACTGCCGGCGACTTTATGAGCCTGTGCATGAACGCTGACTTCGCCTGCGAGGTGACTATTCAGCCGCTCGAACGCTACGCGCTGGACGCCGCAATTCTGTTCTCTGACATTCTCACCATCCCTGACGCTATGGGGCTCGGACTCTACTTTGAAACCGGCGAAGGCCCTAAATTCAAGAAGGTCGTCCGCACCGAAGCGGATGTCGCGGCGCTGCCGATCCCTGATGTAGCCACCGATCTTGGCTACGTAATGAACGCGGTCAAGACCATTCGCCATGAACTCAATGGCCGAGTGCCACTGATCGGTTTCTCCGGCAGTCCTTGGACCCTGGCTACCTACATGGTTGAAGGCGGTTCCTCGAAGGACTTCCGTCACGTCAAGCGGATGATGTTTGAGACCCCGCAAGTGATGCACCAGCTACTCGATAAACTGGCGCAAACCGTCACCGCGTATCTTAACGAGCAGATTCGTTCAGGCGCTCAGGCGGTACAGATTTTTGATACCTGGGGCGGCGTGCTGAGCACCTCCTGTTACAACGAGTTCTCGCTCAAGTACATGCAACAGATCGTCAACGGTCTGATCCGCGAACACGACGGCCGTAAAGTGCCGGTCATTCTGTTTACCAAAAACGGCGGCCAGTGGTTGGAGTCGATCGCAGCAACAGGTGCCGATGCAGTAGGACTGGACTGGACCACCGATATCGACAACGCCCGTGCGCGCATCGGTTCGCAGGTCTCAATCCAGGGCAACATGGACCCTTGCGTGCTCTATGCAGGCAAGGAGCGTATCCGCGCCGAGGTCGAAGATATTTTATCGCGCTTTGGCAACAATCCAGGTCATGTCTTCAACCTTGGCCATGGTATTCATCAGTTTGTTGATCCCGCACACGCAGGCTACTTCGTCGAAGCGGTGCATGAACTGAGCGCCAAATACCACGCCTGATGATCTCAATACCCCGAGCCTAGCCGGCTCGGGGTATTTTGCGCTGTTTATTCACGCTCGCCTTCTGACTCTTTTTCAGCGCGCTCTCCAAACAAGCCCCCCCCCACAATGCCCCGCACTTAATAAAACAAACTAAGCCAGGCTTATTGAATTAGGCTAAAGCCTCTAAACAAACCTGCTCTTCGCCTCCTAGCTGTTATCTATTTTGCCAGCAGCTCAGTTTCCAAGTTCTATAAAACCAGTGATACAGATCAACTCAACCGGCAATATGCGGCTAAAGTATCAATTGTAAGTATTTATTAATAAGTCTACTGATCGATAATGGCACCGTATAAATATAACGTCTGCCAACAGGGATAAGTGCAGTATGCTCAGACGATTCAACGTCGCCCCTCGCCTCTGGTTCATCCTGGGGATTTTGATCACCGACCTGATCATCATGACCGTACTGGCGGTCAGCAACCTCAAGCGCACCCAGCTCAACGAAAAACAGATCAAGTCCCGTCAACGGATAGAGCGTGTACATTCGCTGAGCCAACATTTTTCCGTCCTCTCCAAGAGCGGCCAGCTATGCGAAGTCGAGGTGAAAAATGCGGTTTAAGCCTTGCGCTACGGTGGCAACGACGACTTCTGGATCAGCGGCACCTACATCGACGATGCCGAGCAGCTCAGGGCGATCGTGAAACAGTTTCGAGTCTAAATTTCGTTCCTTTGTCCGAAAAAAGCTTAGCCATCCGACGCCGAACTGCGTGCCGGGGTGGCTAACCTAGATAGCAACCCCGCCCATCTCGGCAACAGAGCTCTAGTGAAAATCACTACAACTTTAGGCGACGCTGAAGAGACTAAATCAGAAACTGCTGGCTGCTGACAAATGACATTTATCAGCTTTCCCAGCAATGAAAAACTAAGCTGTAGGGACCATGAAAAAACCGACCTTCACCATTCGCCTACTAATGCTTCTTATCGTGGTTTTTGCTGGATTCACGGCGATTACCACGTTTTCGATCCATAGCCTTAAAGCGGCACTGTTCGAAGAAAAAGCCCAGCAGACCCGATTTCTGGTTGAAAACGCCCATAGCCTACTGGGGTTCCTTGAGGATTTAAGTGCGCGCGGCCTGATCAGTGAGGAGGAGGCCAAACAGCGCGCTATCGATACCCTCCAGTCGCTCCGTTACGACACGGATAACTACTTCTGGATCAACGACAAAACGCCGAAGATGATCGCGCACCCCTACTCTATGGAGCTGATCGGTCAGGACCTGTCGCAAACCGTTGATGCCAACGGTAAGTATCTGTTCAACGAGCTCGTCGACATTGTAAATACCCAGGGTGAAGGGATCATACCCTACCTCTGGCCAAAGCCCGGTCAAACGGAACCGGTTGAAAAGATCTCCTACGTCAAACTGTTCACCCCTTGGGACTGGATCGTCGGTTCAGGCGTCTACGTTGATGATGTCGAAGTGGCGTTCAAAAACAGTGTGGTTTTTCTCAGCACCCTATCGGCGGGGATCACCTTATTGGTCCTTACCGGAGCGCTGATTATCCGTCGTGAAGCGGCCTTCCAGGCCGCCCAGTACAACTTGATCGAGGATACCAATACCCTGCTTGAGCACCAGGTCGCAGAACGAACTGCTGCGCTGCAGCAGGCCAACCATGAGGTCAATGCAAGCAGAGATAAGGCTATTAAAGAAAAACAGAAGCTGGAATACAGCGAGGCTGTATTCCGCGGCATGGCGGAAACCGCTCAGGATGCCATTATTCTGATCGATGATGATGGCCTTGTTGTCTACTGGAACGCCTCCGCGGAGCGCATCTTTAGCTACAGTGCCGAGGAGGTACAGGGGAAAGACCTGCATGCCTTTGTTGCGATGGAACCTGAACAGCTGAAGTTTAGAGCTGCCTTTCCGAAGTTTTTAAACTCAGGACGCAGCACAACCCTAGGCAAAGTTTTAGAGCTAACCGCCATTCGTAAATCTGGCGAGCAATTTCCGGTTGAACTCTCCATTAGCAGAATCCTGATCGGCGACTCCAGGCAAGCGCTGGGGATCGTGCGCGATATCAGCGACCGCAAAGAGTCTGAGCAAGCGCTCATCAACAAAGCCGACCAACAGGCCAAGTTGATCGCCCAACTGCAAGCCACTCAAGATCAATTGCTGCAATCTGAAAAGTTGGCGGCTATCGGCCAGCTCTCGGCCGGCGTAGCCCATGAGATCAACAACCCGGTCGGCTTTATCGGCAGCAACATCAACAGCGCCAAAAGCTATGTTGATCAACTTATTAGCATGCTGGAACTAATCAAAACAAAAACATCGTCCCTGGATAATAGCGCGGAGGTGCAGCACGTTATTGAAGCAGTAGAGCATCAATATGAATTTGATTATCTGAAACGGGACCTGGCCGATCTCTTCATCGAAACCAAGGACGGTATGGCTAGAATCCAGAAAATCGTTGCCGACCTGAAGGGCTTTGCCCGCGCCAGCGATGGCGTCTGGGAAAAAGTTGATTTGAATAAGGAGATCGACAGCACCCTGAATGTGATCTGGAACGAACTCAAGTATCACTGCACGATCGTTAAGCAGTACGGCGACTTGCCGATCGTCGAATGCTTACGCTCCGAGGTCAATCAGGTGATCATGAACCTGCTGATCAACGCCTCGCATGCGATCGCAGACAAGGGCACCATCTGGATTCGTACCGGCGCAGATCAGGACTATTGCTGGATTCTGATAGAGGATAACGGCAAAGGGATAGACCCCAAGCTGCTGCACAAGATTTTCGATCCCTTCTTTACCACTAAGCCCGTAGGCAAAGGGACCGGATTGGGATTATCGGTCTCCTACGGCATCGTCGAGAAACACAACGGCAAGCTCGAGGTGTCCTCTACCCCCGGGGTAGGTACGACCTTGACCCTGAAGCTTCCTATCAACCGATCCACAACCTGTTGATGGTTCACTTTGCGAAGAATATCTCTGTAGTACGAACCCATTCAACCGGTGAACGTGATGAGTCTGAATCTTGAGTTAATAAAAGCCTGCCTAAGCAGTATAAGGGATGCTCTGATTGTCATGGATGACCAGGGCACTATCGAATACTGGAATCCCATAGCCGAACAGGTTTTCGGCTATACGGCAGCCGAGGTGCGCGGCAAATATCTGCACGACCTGGTTGCGCCCGAGGCATCCCGCCTGCGCTTTGAGGCCGCAATGGCGCAGTATGCGCAAACAGGTACGGGGAATGCCATCGGCAAGACCCTTCAGGTCGATGCACTCCGGCGCGACGGCAGCCTCTTCCCGGCCGAACTCAGCCTATCAACCTTTCAAGACAGAGGGCGCTGGCACAGTGTCGGTGTCGTACGCGATATCAGCGAACAAGTTGCTGCCGAGCAGCGGCTTAAGAAAAAAAGTCTCTGGCAGGAGACACTCGGCGTGATCAACGGCCAGACGTTCCATCAGCAGAGCCTCGAACAGACCTTAACCAACGCTTTGATTAGTATCTGTGGGACCGCAGGCGCACCCTTCCTACAGCAAGGGGCAATATTTATCCTCGACCGCAATAATCAGTTGAGCCTGCACGCGGCCTATAATCTCAGCCCTGCTCAACAGCAGCAAGCAACCAATATTGTTGCTAAACGCTGCCCCTATTCGCAACCCCCAAGCCCGGGTGTGGTTAACCTCATCCCGACCCGCACTAACAAGAGCGGGTGCAAACTTATTGGCGCGGAGAAGCAGCACTACTGCTTCCCGCTGATCGATCGTAAGCAGCGTCATCGGGGCGTGCTCCTACTTAGCACCGAGAAACACGTCCAGGTTGCCGTAGAGGAACTCCAGGCGCTGCGACTGCTGGTCAATAGCGTTACAGCCTTGCTCGACCGTCACAGCCTCTACGAGCAGAACCAGCGTTTGAGGCAGATCATCGAGCAAAATCCCATCGCGATCGCCATCACCGACCCACAAACCCGTTTCGAATACGTCAACCCGCAGCTCTGTCGTGCTAGCGGCTACTCCCGCGAGGAGCTGATCGGCAACACCCCGCGGTTGCTCAGCTCGGGCGAGACCCCAATTGAACTCTACCGTGAACTCTGGGCCACTATAAATCAGGGCAAACCATGGCACGGCGAGATTCGTAATCGTAAAAAAAATGGCGATCTTTTCTGGGAGTCTCAGATAATCTGGCCGGTGCAGGGAGATAACGGACTTGTCAGCTACGTTGTACTGAAAGAGGATATTACCGAAAAAAAGTTTTACCAGGATCAGCTTGAAAAGCTCAGCACCCACGACCTCTTGACCGGGCTGCCCAACGAGCAGCTGCTACGCGATCGCATCGAACAGGCGATCGTCAAAGCAGAGCGTGATAACAGCAGCTGCCTGCTCTGTGCGATCGACGTTAAACAGATGCGCTTGGTGAATGAAAGCCTAGGGCTGTCGGTAGGCGATTTACTACTCAAAGAGATCAGCGCCCGATTAAAAAACCTGTTCAGAAAAGCCGATACCCTAGCCCGCCTCTCTGGGGATACCTTTGTGCTGATCTGCAGCACCGAGGACTGTCAGGTTATAGGCGCAAAAATTGACGCCCTCTGTGTCGAGCCTTTCGTCACGGCTGTCTCGGACATACCGGTCGAGGTTTACAGCAGTATTCTCCAGCTCCCCCACTGCACCAATGATATCGAAATCATCCTGCAGCGACTGACAGCCACCCTGAATCGGGCCAAAGCCAGCGACTCCAGCACTCCGGTTCTTTACGACCGTAGCTTTGACACCTTAGCGTTAGCGGCGTTTTCGCTTAAAAACGATCTAAACCAGGCCCTTTCTGAATTCCAGTTTCAGATGTGGTACCAGCCTAAAGTCAATATCAGCACCGGTCGAGTGATAGGCGCTGAAGCGCTGATTCGCTGGCTACACCCTGAGCGTGGCATGGTCTCACCGCTGGAGTTTATCGGTCTGGCGGAGAGCAGCGGACAGATTATCGAAATCGGCCGCTGGGTGATAGAGGAGGTAATCCGCCAGATCAGTGTCTGGAATGAGCTGGGGTTGTTCAACCTTCCGGTTTCGCTAAATGTCTCTGCCCGCCAGCTCTCCGATCCCCTGTTGCTCGCGACTATTAAGAACAACCTAAGCAAGTACCAGGTTGGTCCAGCGCAGCTCGAACTGGAGCTGACCGAATCGGTACTGGCAGAAGACCCTCTGGCGGTACGCCAGATACTCAACCAGTTTGCCGACCTGGGGCTAAAAATCGCTCTTGATGACTTCGGCACCGGCTACTCCTCACTGGCCTATATCTGCAAGCTGCCGATCCATACGGTAAAGATTGATCAGTCATTCGTCCAGGGCGTCTGTAATGACCCCCAGAGTGCAGTTATCGTCAAAAGCACCCTGTCGATGTGTCGCGATCTGGGAATCAAAACAATTGCCGAGGGGGTTGAAACCGAGGCGCAGGGGCGTTTTATCAGCCGCCACGGCTGCCAACAGATGCAGGGCTATCTATTTAGTAAGCCACTGCCTGCGGATGCGTTCTACCCGCTGCAACAGCAAGGCTTTGCTCCACTGAAAACGGACGATCGCAACGAAGAGGTCGTGGTCATACTGGACGATGAGCAGCCGATCCTGAATGCGATCCGCCACTCTCTGCGTCACAGCCACTACAAGTTGCTGCTGACCAGCTCCCCCAGTCAAGCCCTGGAGTGGCTGGCCACCTACAGCGTAGGCGTGGTCATTACCGACCAACAGCTGGCCGAAATGTCTGGGGTCGAGTTTCTTCGCAAAATCAAACTCGCCTACCCTGATACCAGTCGCATGATTCTTAGCGGTTACAGTGACCTGGAAACCATCACCCAGGCGATTAACGAAGGCTCGGTATTCCGGTTGCTCTCCAAACCCTGGGAAGCTGAAGATCTTAAAACCAGTATTGACGAGGGTTTCTACTACTACAACCTGCGCCGCTCGCTGCTGAAAAAAGAGGCTATGCTAGAGCGAATTCGCAACAACAGCCAGTTAAAGCCTGAAGGCCGCGCACCAGGAATGGAACTGATCGAGACTCAGCATGCTGAACTAATCAACAAATACAACCTGCTTTCAGATGCCTATTTCACCAATAGCGACTCGCTGCAGGTTATCGCTCTCTACAACGATTTTACCGATGCCTGCCGGCAACACTTCCTCGACGAAGAAGCCACCATGAACGAAGCTCTCTACCCGGAAGCCAAGGCGCATAAGCGAGCGCATGATGCCCTGTTAGTTACGGTTAGCGGTCATGGAGATCGCTTAGTCAACGACTATGACAGCGTCAACCAGTACGAGCTGATCTGCTTTTTGAAAGAGAGCATCAGCTCTCATATCAAGGAGCTGGATCTTCCTTTTGGCAATTACTTTGCTCACTTCCGGCAAGAGCAGCCGCCAATGCAGGAATAGTGGGCGGGGTTATCACCAAGGCCGAGTGCGCCCCTGCCTTGGCTTTTGATGCCTGCTTTCCCCATAAGTTAGAGCTAGAGCTAGAGCTAGAGGTTTAGGCCTCAGACAGCGCCGCCTTCTGCAAGACGATCAACTCCTTAATCCCTTTCGACGCCAGCGCCAGCATGCTGCTAAGCTCCTCCTGACTGAAGGTTTCACCCTCGGCGGTACCCTGAATCTCAACAAAGCCGCCCGCCTCGGTCATGATCACATTCATATCGGTTTCCGCCTTAGAATCCTCGGCATAGTCCAAATCCAGTACCGGCTTACCCTTGTACACCCCCACCGAAACGGCCGCCAGCATCCCCTTGATCGGATTGCCTTTCATCGCACCGTTCTTATCCTTTTTGAGGAATGCGACCGCATCCAGCAGCGCCACACAGGCGCCGGTGATCGATGCGGTACGGGTACCCCCATCGGCCTGAATCACGTCGCAATCGATAGTAATGGTGTTTTCACCCAGTTTTTTCAGATCCAGAATAGCTCGCAGTGAACGGCCGATCAGGCGTTGAATCTCAACCGTACGGCCACCCTGTTTGCCACGCATCGCCTCACGATCCATCCGTGAACCGGTCGAACGCGGTAACATTCCGTACTCTGCCGTTACCCAACCTGAGCCGCTGCCACGCAAAAAACGCGGCACGCCACGGGTAACCGACGCAGTGCAGAGTACCTTGGTATTACCGAACTCCACCAGCACCGAACCTTCGGCATGCATAGTGTAGTGACGGCTGATACGAACATCGCGTAACTGGTCGTTAGCTCGACCACTGGGACGCATCGCATCGACACCGAGATTCTTGAGTTGATCAGAGAGAGTAGCGCTCATCGAAAGACCTTACGTAAAAAATGTGAAGTGAAACATCGCTAGTTCCCGCCATGGGTCGGTTGCTAGAATGGCACACACGAAAAGATAACTGATTTTAATCGAGAACCGCGCCCATGACACGCAGTATGACCGCTTTCGCCCGACAGCAGAACGAACAGACCGATGGCACCCTGGTCTGGGAGATCCGCTCCGTCAACCACCGCTACCTCGAACCCAACCTGCGCCTACCCGAAAGTTTCCGCGAACTCGAAAGCCCGCTGCGCGACCGACTGCGCAAGAAGCTGCAACGCGGTAAAGTAGAGTGCAGCCTGCGCTTCCATCCGACTGAACAGAACAACAATCAACTCAGCATCAATCTCGAACTGGCCACCCAGATTCGCGACGCCGCCCAGCAAGTCACCGAACTACTGGTTAATCCAGCCCCGCTTGACGCCTTAGAGCTACTGCGCTGGCCGGGCGTACTGCAGCAAAGTGAACTGGACATGAAGCCGCTGCAGCAGAGCGCATTGGCACTCTTCGACACGGCCATCCAAGACCTGATCGCCAACCGAAACCGCGAAGGTGCTGAACTGGCCCTGCTGATCAACCAGCGTCTGGATGCCATTACCGAGGTCGTGATCCAGGTTCGCACCCGACTGCCCGAAATACTAACCAAACAGCGCCAGAATATTCTCAACCGCCTCGAAGACGCCAAAGTCGAGCTCGACCCCAATCGCCTCGAACAGGAGATGGTGCTACTGGCCCAAAAAGCCGACGTCGACGAGGAACTCGATCGCCTCGACACCCACATCGCCGAAGTCCGCCGGGTCCTCAAGCAAAAAGACGCCATCGGCCGCCGCCTCGATTTTTTGATGCAGGAACTCAACCGCGAAGCCAATACCCTATCCTCCAAATCGATCGTTGCCGAAACCACCCAGTGCGCGGTAGAGCTGAAAGTACTTATCGAACAGATGCGCGAGCAGATTCAAAATATAGAATGATGCTCTGGTGTTATCACCCATCGAAGAACCCATATAATGCGTTCATTAAGTATTAACCGAGCATACAACCATGAAAGACACCCACTGGAACATGGCACCGAACAAAAAGATGGCACTGTTTATAGCCAAAAAACAGTTGGTCAGTCTCGTTTATGATGCGGTAAAACTCGAAGGGATTAATTTCACCATCCCCGAAATTCAGACACTGCTGGATGGCATCACGGTAGGCGGCCATAAGCTGTCGGATCAGACCATCGCGGTCAATCAGGGCAAAGCCTGGGAGCAGCTGTTTGACTGGCTGAAGCAAGATCAATTCGTCCTGACTAAAGAGCTTGCCTGCAACCTGCATGCAATAGCGGGGAAAGAGGAGGCGATGGAGTGGGGAGTGTTCAGAACCGGCCAGGTATTTATCTCGGGCACCGACTACGCGCCACCACAGCACTCGGAACTTGACGAACTGTTCTCGAAACTGGTCGATGAGATTTTAGAAACCAATGATATTTATGACAATGCGATCCATCTCTTTCTGAGTATGGCGAGAAACCAGTTCTTTTATGACGTTAACAAAAGAATGGGCCGCTTTATGATGAACGGCTATCTGCTGAGTCATGGCTACCCGGTGATCAATGTACCCGCCAAACGCCAGCTCGAATTCAATGAATTGATGATCGCCTTCTACGAGTCTGGCAATGAAGCCCCTATGAACCAATTCCTGCGCTCCTGCCTGGGTGAAAACGCGATCAACATGATGAAGGAAGCACAGTGATCCATCGATAAGCTGGGTTGCTGGCAGCGATAGCGCGGCCTGTCGGTGAGCCACTACCTATTTTCAGCCCTAACGGCGGCATTTAACCGGATCTGTTTGGTTAAAAAATTAACGCTAAGCCCAAATATTTTAACGCTAACTCTCCAAAACTTAACGCTAAGCCAATAAATTTAACGCTAAGCTTAACGCCCCTATTTCACCCGTTATCGTACCCCCACATTCCTTAGCCATGTGAGCGTACGACCATGACAAACCTCAAACACCCCGCCCAAAGCCCCCGCGCTCTTTCCGAGCTAGATGCCGTCAGCTATATCAGCATGAGCCGCTCCTTTCTGGCGCAGTCTCGCATGGACGGCCACAGAAACGGGCGCACTCAGGCACCGCCCTTTATCAAGATCGGGCGTTCGGTTCGCTACCTGCGTGAAGATCTGGATAACTGGCTGGATAGTTTTTTTAAGCAGGAGCACCTTGGGCAGACAGGGTGATGCTGGTCATCAGGGCGTGTTTCTTACCCTCACCGCCACCAGTAAATACCATGCCGTCCACTCCTCCGGTCACAGCAATAGCAAATACCAGGGTGCGAACCCAAGAGACACCCAGAGTTATCTGTGTGGCGTATGGGCTAGGGTGCGAGCAGCCTGGAAGCGCCGAGGCATAGAGCCGTATGGCTTCAGGGTTGCAGAACCGCATCACGATGGCACACCCCACTGGCACCTCATTCTGTTTATAGAACCCTCACAACTGGATGCTGCCATCGGCATCTTCAGAGACCATGCTATAGCCGAGGAGCGCGCCGAACTACGAAACGGTGTACAGGCCCGTTTTGATACCAAACTGATCGATCCTGCTAAAGGCTCGGCCACCGGTTATATCGCCAAGTACATCTCGAAAAACATCAACGGTTATGCTGTCGACTTGGACCACGAATCAGGACAGAGCGCTCAGGAAGGCGCGATTAGGGTCGAGGCCTGGGCATCTGTGTGGGGGATCCGCCAGTTTCAGCAGATCGGCGGTCCGCAGGTTTCCATCTGGCGCGAGTTGCGCCGAGTCTCCGCAGAAGAGGCCAGAGCGCTGTTTGAGCAATCCGGTAACGAGATACCCGAGAGCATCGAACAGGCGCGCTCAGCGGCTGATGGATCGAACTGGGCCGTGTACGTGATGCTGATGGGTGGGCCGACCTGCAAGCGTATTGATCAACCTCTAAAGCTGCACAAAGAGATCCGCCGCACCGGCTCCGGTGAGTGGGAAGAAAACGAATACGGCGAAATCATCAGCCGGGTGCGAGGTGTCATTGATCGGGATAAAGGCACAGTGGCGATGTTGCTAACCCGGCGTAAGCAGTGGTCCATCCGCAGGATTGAGCATGATAGCGAGCCGCAGGCCGCGCCTTGGAGTTCTGTCAATAACTGTACGCAAGAGCTCAGCAAGCAGGATCTACAGAGAACAAGAGGGCAGGGGTTAGCTTATGGTTGATAATACAATGCGGGTGGTCGAGCAGCCCATAGGCGGAGATAGGATAATGCTAAAGCACACTAACAGTGTTGATATGAAGGGTAATTAGGATTACAACTGTATCACCTACTGACAAGGAGTCATGCCCGACTGGATGCGACAGAGGCCCCTCACTACCCTCGGCACCAACCAGACAAAAATATATCAATGGTATCTGACCCCGTTGATTTTAAATTAGAAAAAATCAAGGCACTGTGGAATGGATAACTCTGAGCTACTAATAAAGCTTGCAGAAGAAGTATTAAGATCTAAAGAAGCTGACCATATCGGCGATGCAATAAAAATAGGGCTACCAATTATTGGAACTATAATTGGTGGTCTAATTGGATACCTCGGCTCAAAACTAGCATCTGAAGTAAGCCATAAAACGCAAACATCAATTGCAGAACTATCAAGAAAGACAGAAATTGAAAAAGATTTCATTAACAGAAGAAGCTTGAGAATAGACGAACTAATCGTCGGACTTGATAAATTAAATCAATGCGTAATGAATCAATGTACTCATGTAAAAAATTGGAAGATACATAAGAAAAATAATGATACAGAAAAGATAGAATTAGTTGAAAAAAAGTTAACTAAATCATTAGAGACTTCCCATGAAGTTTTCTTAAACTTTTTTTCTGCAGAATCTAAGCTCACAGTAATGGGACAACATGAGATACAGAACGACCTTAGAGAATTTGGTGAGTATGTGCAGGAGATGTATAGGGTCATTCAGATAAACAACGCCAGCATTACGCATCAAGAAATTGATAGTTATATTGAAAATTTAAGAGAAAAAAGAAAATCAATCTATACCAAGATCGGTGATCATGAAGCAGAAGAACATAAAAGAATTCTAAACAAAAATTACACAGAACAAGCCAACTAAATATTTAAAAGAGATTTGTCTGATGACAGAACTAGATACGATTCAGTTAAAAAGATCTTTTAATTTCAAAGATATTGAAAAACTAATTAGAAAAACATTGAATTCAGAAAACTCTAAACTCCAGATACCAAACACTTTCTCTTATTCAGGTGGATTTGGTATGGAAGGAGCTGCATTACAGCTTTTTTCAACTTGGCTTAGACATTCGAGCAACCATACAATCCATACAGCCGTAAAAGATACGGATAACTCAGAGCAGTTCAATGACCTATGTAATAAGTTATTCGGCCTTACGTGCCTCAGGCTATCGGATACTATTTGGTCAAACTCCAAACAAGAGATAGCTTTGCCAACAGCTCTAAAACCAGCAATAGGATCTTTTGACAGGATTAGACGTGAGGATTTTAAGAACGCATTTAAAGGCATGTACCTCACCATCCCCGCAATAAAATCATCGACATACGGAGGAAAAAACAGAGAGTTTGATAGCCCACTATACAATGAAGAATCTGTTGTTGGTTCAAAAAAGTTCTTAGATATAACTGAGAAATCGATAGACGCAATAGCTCCAGGAATTAGAGTAAGGTTAGATAACGATAAGGTTATTAATCATCTTTCCGAAATATTGAGAGAACTGTTTACTAATACTCATAGGCATGCAAGAAGTGATGTTCATGGAAATCCATACAGCAAAAACTTCAGAGCAATTATTTTCAACTCTATAAACCTAACAACTGAAAGACTTGATGAAATTTCCAAATCAGGCGGTGCCAAACTTACTTTATTCATCGGTGATTGGAAACCTAAAGGGTCGGAACAATTTAGAGCTATAGATATTACCATTGTGGATTCAGGTCCAGGTTATGCTAGAAGATGGAGCAAGTTAGATAAAGATGATCTTAATATAGATATAGAGAAAGCAGCGATAGTTGAGTGTTTTAAAAAGCATCGATCATCTGACATAACAGACTCTTCTGGTTCAGGATTATCAAATGTACTTAATGATCTAAAAGCACTTCGAGGATGGTTCCGATTAAGAACAGGGAGAACTCTCGTAGAAAAATCTTTTTTTGACAACTCTGGAAGCGATAAAATAAGCATCGAAGACATAAAAGAAATGAATGACTTTGCAGAGGGTGTAGTTTTCAATGTTGTTATCCCATTGAAAAGTTTTTCTAGGACATGACATATGTATTTTTATGAAGCTAATATAAAAATAGGTCATATCGAGAAGGATGTACTAGTTGTATTTTCTGGGCAACTTGAGGAAGACCTCCTTTATTATGGATATGAATTCGAATCTCATTTCTCAAAAATCGGACAAAAACCAGAAGAAGTATTTTTTGTTTATCCTGAATATCTACATGACAAAATCGACGATATATTCTGCATCAATGAAAAAGCTTTTGAAAATATAATTCGATTCGGGTCAGAAATACCCGTAACAAAGTTAAGTTTTGATATTCGCGGAGAATTAAGAAGCACTGCGTTAAATAAAAAATCAGAGCTTTGTGATGACTTGATACTTCTTCGAAATGTAATAACTCAGCAGGGACTGCTTTATTTAGCTAGAAAAAGAAAGGATAACGTCATTCTCAAAGCGCCATCAGGATCTATATTTCTAAAACCTTCTAAGCAAAGATATGATGAGTTTTTAAAAGCAAGCGAGCTAGCCGTTGGGTTTTCTGAAAATCAGTTCGTTTCTTTCTGCCTTTTAAACAAAGCCCCTAAAGATCGAAACATACGCAACATTTATATTGATACAAACAGCATATCTTCATTTATCGAAGGTGTGGTTTTTTATTGGATGAAATTCAATAATTCAATATGTAAAACTGCCTCTTATCACAGTCCTGAATCAGTGACTCCGTCGGCGCGACAGCGCCAGATCTGTTAATTCCGGCGT
>CAXBEA010000024.1:0-40466 GCA_963974645.1 uncultured Neptunomonas sp.
CCGCCGACACGAGGATTTTCAATCCTCTGCTCTACCGACTGAGCTATCCGGGCAATGCAAGAAGGCGCGTATTTAATCTTTTCTGATACAAACTGTCAAGCGCAGGCCTCAGTAATCCGATAGGTTTTAACAGTCTGCAAAGGGCTCTGTTATACTTAGTCATTTTTAGCATCCAGGGGAGTACAGCAACGTGATTAATAGCTTTGAGGGGGCGTTAAAACGCCATCAGCAAGCCTTTGAACGAATCTCTGCACTGGCTCCGCAGGTTATTCAGCTGGCCGAGGCGATCATCGATTGTTTACGCAACGGCGGCAAGGTGCTCTGGATGGGCAATGGCGGGAGTGCAGCTGATGCGCAGCACCTTGCAGCCGAATTGATGGTTAGGTACAAAGCCGAACGCGGTCCGTTGGCATCAATTGCGCTGACCACCGACAGTTCGCTGATCACAGCCCACAGCAACGACTACAGTTTTGACACCCTTTTTTCACGCCAGGTTGAGGGGCTGGCTCGCCCCGGTGATCTGGTAATCGGCATCAGCACGTCGGGCAATAGCGCCAATATTATCAAAGCGATTGAGCAGGCCGCGAAGATGGGTATTAAGTCTGCGGCGCTGCTGGGCCGCGACGGCGGCATGCTAAAGCAAATGGCCGATGTGGCAGTGATTGTGGCCGATGATGAAACGGCCCGGATTCAGGAGGCGCATATCTTTATCGGTCACTGGTTGTGCGAGGTCATTGACCAGGAGCTGGCGCCAAGCAACCCTTAAGCCCTTTACCTACATTCCCTTATATTAATTAGCGCAGACTCAACCTATGCAGCTTTATATTCCGGATTTTTCCACCGCTCGCGTGCTGGTCGTCGGCGACCTGATGTTGGATCGTTACTGGCATGGCCAGACCCAGCGCATTTCACCCGAAGCCCCCGTTCCGGTTGTTCATATCAACAAGCACGAAGGGCGCCCAGGCGGGGCCGGCAACGTTGCGTTGAACATTGCCTCCCTGGGCGGAAGCGCCACCCTACTGGCGCTGGTCGGCAAGGATGAAGCGGCAGACAGCCTGCGTTCTCAGTTGCAAACCGCGCGCGTCAGGTGCGAATTTGAAACCGTCGAGGGCTCTGACACCATCACTAAATTGCGGGTCATGAGCCGCAACCAACAATTGATCCGGCTCGACTTTGAAGACGGCTTTGAAGACTACGACCATGCTCAGCTGCTGAGTCGTTTTGACAGCTGCCTGAGCGATTGCGATCTGGTGGTCTTTTCCGATTACGGCAAGGGCTGTCTAGATGAGATTGAGGCGATGATCGCCCATGCCCGGGAGGCAGGCAAACAGATTTTGGTCGACCCTAAGGGTACTGATTTCAACCGCTATGCGGGCGCAACCCTGATCACCCCCAACGAGTCGGAGTTCGCAGCCGTTGCCGGTTGGTGGAAAGATGAGACCGACCTGGTCGAGCGGATCCGGGCTTTGCGCGTATCCTGCCAACTGGATGCGGTCCTGGTCACCCGGAGCGAGCGTGGGATGGCGCTGATTCAAGCCGACCAGGAGCTGCATATCCCCACCGTGGCGCAGGAGGTCTTTGATGTCACCGGTGCCGGCGATACCGTGATCGGTACCCTGGCGGTGGCGATGGCCGCTGGCGAGTCGATCGAGGATGCGACCCGTCTGGCCAACCTGGCGGCGGGTATCGTGGTGGCCAAGATGGGTACCGCAACCCCAAGCCCCGAAGAGCTTAATCGAGCAATTCTGGGTGAGGCGATCGAAGAGACGGGGATCGTGTCCATCCATGCGCTGAAACGTCAGATCCAGGCTGCCCATGCACGCGGTGAAAAGGTGGTGATGACCAACGGCTGCTTCGACATTCTGCATGCGGGCCACGTCCAGTACCTGCAGCAGGCGCGTTCGCTGGGGGACAAGCTGATCGTCGCGATCAATAGCGATGATTCGGTTTCCCGACTCAAAGGTCCGCAGCGACCGATCAATCAGCTCGAACAACGGATGGCGGTGATGTCAGGTCTTGCCAGCGTCGACTGGGTAGTCCCTTTCGGCAAAGATTCGCTCGATGACACCCCGGCAGAACTGATCAAGGAGCTGCTTCCCGACATTCTGGTTAAAGGCGGCGACTACATGGCAGAAGATGTTGCGGGTGGTGAAGCTGTCATTAACAACGGCGGTGAAGTGATCATCCTTGGCTTTCTGGATGGCTGCTCCACCACCAATATTGTTCGACGAATTCGTACCAGCGAGGAGAATACCGGCTCATGAGTATCCATACCGGCGGTGCTGGGAACAATAACGGCTGCGCCACCAACAGCGTGCGGCGCATCCGTACCAACGAGGAGAATACAGGTTCATGATTATCGTTACCGGTGGCGCCGGCATGATCGGCAGCAATATTGTCAAAGGGCTTAATGAACGTGGGATCACCGATATTCTGGTGGTCGATGATCTAAGCGATGGGCACAAGTTTTGGAATCTGCAGGACTGCCAGATTGCCGACTACCTGGACAAAGATGAATTTCTGCTCCGGATCAAAGCGGGCGAACTGTTCAACTCGGTCCAGGCGGTGTTCCATGAAGGTGCCTGCTCGGCCACCACCGAGTGGAATGGCAAATACATGATGGAGAATAACTACGCCTATTCCAAAACCTTGCTGCACTATTGCCTGGAGCGTCAACTGCCGTTCCTCTATGCCTCCTCGGCAGCGACCTACGGCAAGGGTGAGATCTTCAAAGAGGAGTTGGCCTACGAGGGGCCGATCAACGTTTACGGATACTCCAAGTGGCAGTTTGATCAGTACGTAAGAAAAATATTGCCGCGTCATCAGGGTTCCCAGGTGGTGGGGTTTCGCTACTTCAATGTCTACGGCCCTCGCGAACAACACAAAGGGAGCATGGCCAGCGTCGCCTTCCACAACAACGGCCAGATCGAGCGCGGCGAAAATCCCAAGCTGTTCGGTGGCTACGACGGCTATGGCGAAGGCGGGCAGATGCGCGATTTCGTCTATGTCGGTGATGTGGTCAAGACCAACCTCTGGTTTATGGATCACCCCGAGCATTCCGGTATCTTTAATCTGGGAACCGGTCGCAGCCAGTCGTTCAAGGATGTTGCCGACTCGGTGATTAAATTCCACGCCAAGGGCGAAATCGAATACATCGACTTCCCCGACCACCTCAAGGGTTCCTATCAGAGCTTTACCCAGGCCGATATCAGCAAGCTGCGTGCTGTCGGTTACCAGGAAGCGTTCAAGACCGTAGAGGAAGGTGTCGCCGAATACATGCAGTGGCTGCATCGATAGCGACCACTCTCAAGTTGATAGACTGCGTGCAAGGATAACTGCTCGATGGCAAAACGCTGGTTGATTGTCGGCCCCTCTTGGGTCGGTGATATGGTGATGGCTCAAAGCCTGTTCAAACACCTCAAACAGGTCGACCGCAATGCGGTGATCGATGTGATCGCGCCGGCCTGGTCCCATCCGATACTGGCAAGAATGCCCGAGGTCCACGAAGCGATCGGGCTAGACGTCAAGCATGGCGAGCTGGGGCTGAAGAAGCGCTGGCAGCTCGGGCTGGCACTGGCAAAACGCAAATACAGCAACAGCATCGTGATACCGCGTTCGCTTAAGTCCGCCCTTATCCCTTGGTTTGCCGAAGTCCCCGAGCGCACCGGTTTTCGCGGCGAGATGCGCTACGTCCTGCTCAACGATATGCGGATGCTGGATAAGCAGCGTTTACCGCTGGCGGTACAACGCATGGTCGCCCTGGGAACCAAGCCTAGCCTCGAAGCCCCGGCCATCATTGAGCCCGCGTTACGCATCGATGCCGACAACCAACAGCGGCTGCAGCAAGAGCATGAGCTGAATCTCGAGCGACCTGTTATCGCCCTGCTCCCTGGTGCCGAATTTGGTCCGGCCAAACAGTGGCCAACGGCATATTGGGCTGAAGCTGCCGACAAGCTATACCAACAAGGTTTTCAGCTCTGGTGCCTGGGCTCTCCCAAAGACCGGGTGGTCGCGGCAGAGATTCAGGATTTGGCCGAGTGCCCGATCACCAACCTCTGCGGCCAGACCCAGCTCGAAGATGCAGTCGACCTGCTGGCGATGGCCCAGCACGCCATCAGCAACGACTCGGGCCTGATGCATATTGCCGCCGCCGTCGGTTGTCACGTGATCGCCATCTACCGCACCACCACCCCCGACTACACCCCGCCGTTGACGCAGAACAGCGATATCTTCAAGGCCGATCTGGGCGGCGATAAGAGCCTGATGGCGGTGCGCGAGCTACCCGAAAAACACAGCCTGATCGATGCCGGCGTCGACCAGGTTGTCGACTGCATCAGCGCCAGGACAAACGACCATGCCTGAACCCAAGCGGATCTCAGTCGCCATCATGGTGATGAATGAGGAGCCGGTTCTGGAAGCCTGCTTGGAATCCTGCGCCTGGGCCGACGAGATCATCGTCCTCGATTCCGGTAGCAGCGACGCTACTCTGGAAATAGCTAAACGCTACACCGACAAGATTTTTATCGATAGCGACTGGCAAGGGTTCGGGATGCAGCGGCACCGCCTGCACCAGCACTGCAGCGGCGACTGGATTCTGATGCTGGATGCCGATGAGCGCATCACTCCGGAGCTGCAGCAGCGGATCGAAGCGCTGCGTGATGACCCTGAGCCCAACCGCGCCTTCCGATTACGCTGGCCAACCTATGTGTTTGGCAAAGAGTTGCGCTTCGGCGGCTGGAGCTCCTACAAGCTATGTCTCTATCCTCGAAGCTTCGGCCACTGGGATCCGGAGATCCGGGTGCACGAACGGTTGACTCTGGAGAAGACGGTGAAGATAGAGAAAATAGAAGAGCGGATGCTGCACTACAGCTACCGCGACCTCGAACATTATCTAGTTAAATCGGCCCGTTATGCTGCGATCTTTGCCGAACAACGCGCCGGACGCGGCAAGCAGGCCAGCTTGACCCAGGCGGCACTGCATGCCCTGGCACTCTTTATCAAGATGTATCTGCTACGCGGGGGTTTTCTCGACGGTCGTCACGGCCTGCTGATGGCGCTGCTCTCCAGCCACTCCTGTTTCGTTAAATACGCTGACCTCTGGAGCCGTACCCAGGCGCTTAAAAAAGCCGCAGGCTCCTGAGCCAATTAACCGAGATAGCGGCTCGTTGACTCAGACCCGCATTACCCCTCTAACGACTGGGTTTCTCTAGCCAGAGCCTTGGCCCGTGCTGGACGCGCCATCACCCGCTCGCGGTAAGCATTCAGGTTGGCCTGCGGAATCGGTTGCTCAAACTTAACCCCCCAGTTCAGCGTGTGCGCAACCAGGATATCGACCGCTGAGAACGCCACACCCAGAAGATAATCCTTATCCCCTAATCCCTGGCTGAGAATCTTCAGCGCCTGTTGAAACTCCCAACTTGCGGTCGCAAAAATCTCCTTAACCCGATGTTTTGCTGGCAGCGCAAACTTGTGTTTACCGATAGTCCACAACGGTTGCTCCAGCTCGCAGACAGAAAAATAACTCCACTGTTCGAACAGCCCCCGCGCATCCGTTCCCGGCGCAGGGATAATCTGTGCATCGCCGTATTTGTCCGACAGATGGCTGACTATCGCCGCTGATTCGAAGATAACCAGGCCATCGTCCTCGATCACCGGCACCTTACCCGCCGGATTAATTGCCAGAAACTCGACGGCGCGGTTATCACCCTTGGATAAATTGATCAGTTGATAGTCATATTCAAGCCCCAACTCCTCCAGTAACCAGGTGATCCGTAGCGAGCGGGAATGGGGGAAACCGTATACTTTAATCATTATTTTTATCCTTAAAACCGAACTTCAAGCATCTGATATGCCCTGCTAGCAGGGCCAGCACAGGCCTGGCCAGAGCCGCCCACAGCTCGATCATTCTGCCGTAAACGCCACGCTCGGTGGAAGATGGCGGTGCCTGAAGGCGCTAAAATAAAGCACCGGGATCACCACCAGAGTCAAAATCGTGGAGATAAAGATGCCGAAGATCAGACTGATCGCCAAGCCATTGAAGATAGGGTCATCGAGAATAAACAGCGCCCCGATCATCGCCGCCAGCCCGGTCAAAATGATCGGTTTAGCGCGCACCGCGCCGGAGCGAATCACCGCCTGGTCGAACGCCACCCCACGGGCGGTTTCATGGTTGATGAAATCCACCAGCAGGATGGAGTTACGGACGATAATCCCCGCCAGTGCGATCATCCCGATCATCGAGGTCGCGGTGTATTGCGCCCCGAGTAACCAGTGACCTGGCATCACCCCGATAATCGTCAGCGGTATCGGCGCCATGATTATCAACGGCACCAAGTAAGAGCGGAACTGGGCCACCACCAGCAGATAGATCAGTATCATCCCGACCCCGTAGGCGATCCCCATATCCCTGAAGGTCTCGTAAGTGATCTTCCACTCCCCGTCCCAGAGCACCGCCACCTCGCTCAAACCGGTTGGCTGATTGATCAGATGCTGCGCCACTGCCTCGGGCGCCTCCTTGATAATTTCGTACATGCCATACAGCGGACTGTCTAACTCGCCGGCCATATCCGCCACCACCATCACCATCGGCACCATATTCTTGTGGATGATTGGCGTATCTATAATCCCTTTACGCAGCCGGACCAGATCAGACACCGACACCCGAGTGCCATCTTTGGCGGTCAGCTTAAGGGTTAAAATCTGCTCCAGATCTAACTTAGCCGACTCCTCTACCTGCAGCCTGATCGGTACCAGATGCTTCTGTCCCGGTAGATGCAGGGCACTGACATCCTTCCCCCCCACCGAGGTCTCGATCAGATCGACAATCTGAGCATAGGCCACCCCCAAACGCGCAACACGCTGGCGATCGATCATTACCTGCCACTTTTGCTGCTGCTGCGGCAAATAGATATCGATATCAACAATATCTGCGGTCTGGATAAACTGCTGCTGCAACGCCTGTGCAGCCTGCTCACGAATGGCGGTACTGGGGCCATAGACCTCGGCGACGATCGGTGCCCACACCGGCGGCCCTGGCGGGACTTCGGCAACTTTTACATTGGCATCGTAAGGCAGTGCCAACCGCTGCAGCTCACTGCGTACCGAGCGCGCAATGCTATGGCTGTCGCGATCACGCTCCGACTTATGCACTAGGTTGACCTGAATATCACCCAGCTCGGCACTGTTACGCAGGAAGTAATGGCGCACCAGACCGTTAAAACTGATTGGTGCGGTGGTGCCCGCATACAGCTGCATATCAGTGACCTCAGGAACCTGTCGTAAATACTCTGCTAGTTCAGCCAGCAGCCGCTGGGTGGTTTCGATCGGCGTGCCCTCCGGCAGATCGACGATCACCTGAAACTCAGATTTGTTATCCAGCGGCAGCATCTTCAGTACCACATTCTGGGTCGCAGGCAGGGCGACTGCGGCGGCGATCAAGACCAGAATAACGCCCCCTAACCCCCAGCGCGCAGAACGCGAACGCAACAGAGGGCCGATCAGCGCTTGGAACAACCGATCAATACGCCGCTTCTCGGGTGCTGATGGTGCTGATTGAGAATGCTCGTCCTGCGCTGGATCGACTTTTAGTAATTTACCGCTGAGCCAGGGGGTAATCACAAACGCCACCAGCAACGAGATCAGCATCCCCATACTGGCGTTGATCGGAATCGGCCCCATATAGGGCCCCATCAGGCCACTGACAAAGGCCATCGGCAGTAGCGCCGCGATCACGGTAAAGGTCGCCAGAATCGTCGGACCGCCCACCTCATCGACAGCTAAAGGGATTAATTCACTGAGCTTTTTCACCCCTTGTTGCATATGTCGATGGATATTTTCGACCACCACGATCGCATCATCAACGAGGATTCCGATCGAGAAGATCAGTGCGAACAGCGACACCCGGTTCAGGGTAAAACCGTAGGCCCAGGAGGCAAACAGGGTGATCGACAGGGTGATTACGATCGCCACGCCCACGATCAGCGCCTCGCGCCAACCCATGGTCAGCAGCACCAACAGCACCACCGCAACAGTGGCAAAAACCAGCTTACCTATTAGTGTGTTGGATTTTTCGGCTGCGGTTTCACCGTAATTACGGGTAATGCTGAACTCGACATCCTCAGGAATCAGGATATTTTCCAGCCTCGCTAAACGCGCCCTGACCGCATTAGCAATATCAACCGCATTGGTCCCAGGCTGCTTGGCGACCGCTAGAGTGACCGCTGGATAAAGCGCCTGCTTGTCATGGTGCCAAGCAATCTGACTCGGTATCTCAGCACCCAGATTGAGCGTCGCGACATCTTCCAGATAGACCACCGAGCCCTGATGAACACCGACCACCAGCTGCTTGAGCTGCTCCAGATCGCTGATAAAATCGCCCGCCTGGACCACAATCTCGCTGTTATCCTGCACCAGCGACACCGGCGCCGAGGTGATATTGTTATCACCGAGGATACTGCGGATCTCCGCATAGCCGATGCCAAAGCCGTTCATCCGCACCGGATCGAGGCGGATACTGGCGACGAGTCGATTCACCCCCAGGCTGTAAATATCCCGGGTGCCCGCTATCCGCTTCAATTCGGTTTCGAGCCCATCCGCGACCTGAGTCAACTGCTGGTGCGTGCGCTGCGGATTTTTTGACCAGAGAGTGATCCCCAAAATGGGCACGTCATCGATACCCCGCGGCTTGATGATCGGTTGCCCTACCCCTGCCAGCGACGGCAGTCGATCCAGGTTGGAATAGATCTGGTTATAAAGGCTGACGATGGCGTCGTTGCGGGTCTTGCCCACCTCGAAGATGACGATGATCATGGCCCCGTTGGGCATCGAGAACGAGTACAGCGTCTCGATCCCGTTTAACTGCGAGATCAGCTGCTCGGCCGGGGTTGTCACCAGACTCTCGACCTCCTCTGGAGTCGCTCCCGGAAACGGGATATAGACATCGGCAAAGGTCACATCAATCTGCGGCTCCTCCTCCTTGGGTGTCACCAGCACCGCAAAGATGCCCAACAAAAGGCCGATGATCGCCAGTAACGGGGTTATCGCCGAGTGTTGGAAGGCGGCTGCGATACGTCCACTGATACCCATTTTTCAGCTCCCACCCTTTACCGCATAGGCGTCGCGAGCGATCTTGTCGCCAGACCCGAGACCTGCAAAGATCTCGACCTGATCGTCGGAATACCTGCCAGTACGCACCTGAGTGAGCACCCACTTACCATCTAACATCCGGTATACGGCACTCAGTGCGTGCGGATAGAGTAAAGCAGAGCGAGGAATGAGGATCAGTTCACGCTCTGCGGCGGCAAAAGCGACTTTCACCAGCATGCCGGGATAGAGCTTGGCGTCGAGATTATCGAGATTGATGCGCAGCTTAAACGCATGGCTGCGCGGATCGGCAAAGCTAAACCTAACCGTATCGGTGGAGCGGCGCGTTGTGCCATCCGGCAGCGTCACCACAAACTCGGTATCAGCGCCGACCCGGTCCAGATAGCGCTGCGGAATATCGGTCACCGCCCGCATCTGCGCCAGGGAAAAACCTGAATAGAGCTTCTGCCCGGGCACCACGGTCTCGCCTAATTCGACATGCCGGGCAGTGACCACGCCCTCGTAGGGCGCCTTAACGATGGTGTACCCCTGCGCCTCCTTGGCCCGAATCAGATTGGCCTGCGCCGTCCTTACCGCACTCCGGCCACTACTGGCTGCAGTCCTCGCCTGATCCAACTGTCCCTGGGCGATAGCGCCGGTCTTAAACAATGACTGTAGCCGTTGCAGATTCAGCTGAGCCTCGATATTCGTGGCTTCGGCGCGCGTCACCTCAGCCAGGGCCACATCTACCACCGCCGATTGTTCCCGCCGAGTGATCTCCAGCAATACCGATCCTGCTGGAACAAAGTCGTTAACGTCATAGTTAAGGGCGACGATCCGGCCGCTGGTCTGTGCTGACACCGTCGCCGCATTGACCGCTTCGATGGTAGCGTCAAGCTCCAGCATCCGCTGTTGCAGCTGCGGCCGGATAGTGATCACTGGATCAGCTGGCGCTTCTGCAAGTATGAGAGAGTCAGATGCGGTGCTATCGATTGCCGCAGCACTAACACCCAGTGCCGCTACCAAGAGCGGTACACCGATCATCCATGGGCGCCATTTACCCTGCAACATTTCACCCTGCAATATCTCACCCAGGAACATCTCACCTAGGAACATAGTTAAAACCTTATGATTAGATTGTGGTTAACAGGCTCGCATCGCCTAAAGCAGCTTAGGTCACGGCTCTGGCTGCGACAATCGACTGGACAGCTCGCACATCGAATTCAACAACACCAACAACTGCGGATCGCTTAAGCGGTAAAAAATTGTCTGTGCTTGCCGCCGCGTCTCAACCACGCCTGCTTGACGCAATATCGCCAGGTGCTGCGACAATGCCGACTGAGATAACTCGATGCCCCGGTTCAGATCGCCTACCGAGCATTCACCCTGCGCTAACTGGCACAGCACCATCAAGCGGTAACGATTAGACAGCTGGCGCAAGAAACGCTGGGCTTGATCGGCTCTTAACGCCAACTCATGCGGTTCAAATTGCAACGATCTCTCCCCGGCAAATACAGACCATGAACAAACAGTCCGCTATAGGAAAGAGAATATAACCACTAACTTTAGACTTGTCTATATTAGCAAAGCTATAATAGACTGTGTTTGGCTACGTCGTTACAGCCATTATCTCATTCCACTTTCTGACTCCACTTTCTCACTCTAAACAATCAGGAATCACGCCATGCTGTTATCCATTGCTGAACTTGCGGCACAAGCCAATCCCAACATTCGCACCCTTTGCGCTGACAGCGCCCATCAAGAGTGCTGCGACAATACGGAAGCTGTCGTTATCGATGTGCGCGAACCGCACGAATGCCAACAAAACCCTGTTCAGGGATCCATCAATATCCCCCGCGGGGTGATCGAGGTTGCACTGCCCCAGCAGATACCAAACCCTCACCACCCCATCTATCTCCACTGCGCCACCGGCATGCGTGCCACCCTCGCTGCAGAGCAACTGATCCGCCAGGGCTACACCCAGATCAGCGTCATCAAAGCACCTCTCGACGCAATCTGCAAAGCAAGGAACGCAAGCTGATGCACGCTGCGACCACCGAGCCCCCCTTGCTCCAGATCGATTATTACACCGACCTACTCTGTGTTTGGGCCTGGATTGCTCAGCGCCGTAACGATGAGATAAAGCAGCAATGGGGCGAGCGGGTACAGCTCAACCAGCACTTTACCGATATCTTCGGCGACACGGCTGGGCGGATGGCGCAGCAATGGAGTGATCGTGGCGGTTACGAGGGATTTGCAGAACACGTCCAGCAATCAGCGGCGCCTTATGCCACCGCACCGGTGAGCCTAGACGTCTGGCGCAAAGTACGCCCAACCAGCTCCTTTCCCGCTCACCTGCTGCTCAAAGCCACAGCGCTCTGTAGTGGGGATGCACAGGCTGAGGCACTGGCCTTGACGCTACGCCAACGCTTCTTTATCGATGCTGTGGATATCAGCTGCTGGGAAAACTTGATCATGATTGCCGTGGATGCAAAGCTCGATCGCACCACACTCGACGCCGCAATCAACAGCGGTCGTGCCGCAGCAGCGCTGATGGCGGATTATCAACAGGCACGCCAACAGCAGGTTAAAGGCAGCCCCTCCTGGGTGATGAATGCAGGTCGCCAGATCCTTTACGGCAACGTTGGCTATAGAGTTTTGAGCGCCAATATTGACGAGTTGCTACACCAGCCGGAGGTTGAGGCTTGCTGGTGCTAATACATCAGAGATAAGACACAGCCAACGTCTAGGCTGCGCAGGGGGAGAACAGCGGAAAATAAATCGCACAAAAGCAGTTAAAGCCAGCCTTTACGTTTGAAGTAGACGTAGGGGGCCATGCCCGCCAACACCATCAATCCAAGCGCCCAGGGGTAGCCCAGCGTCCACTGCAGCTCGGGCATGAACTCAAAGTTCATCCCGTAGATACTGGCGACCAGCGTAGGCGGCAGGAAGACCACCGCTGCGATCGAAAATGTTTTAATGATCTGGTTTTGTTCAATGTTGATAAAGCCCTGGGTCGAATCCATCAAGAAATTGATCTTATCGAACAAAAAGGTGTTGTGTGACATCAGCGTATCGACATCGCGCATCACCACCCGGCACTCCTCCTGCCACTGCGGATGCTCACGCAGATGGCGCATTAAAAACGCCACGGAGCGTTTGGTGTCCATCAAGCACAGGCGGATTTTACCGTTGCTGTCTTCCAGTTTTGCCAGCTGATCGATGGCGTCGTCCAAGGGTGCATCTTCATCTTCAAGGACTGAAAAGCTCACCGCTTCGAGCCCGGTATGGATATCTTCAAGCTGGTCAGCCAGGTTTTCAACTTTCTGATCAAACAGCGACACCAGCAACTCGGAGGGCGAGTTCACTTCGATTTGACCGGCGCGGGTACGCAACCGCAACAGCCTAAAATCGGCAAGGTCATCATCCCGTACCGAGATCAACCGCTCGGGCTGCAGAATAAAAGCCACGGTAACGGTCTGGTGACGCCCTTCAATCTGGGTTAAAAACAGCGAGTGAATATGCACCCCGCTGTGATCGATAAAATAGCGTGCGGAGGATTCGATCTCCTCGACATCATCGGACTCGGGCAACTCGGCGCGGAGAAATGACTCCAGCAGGTCACGCTCCTCCTCGGTGGGCTCATCTGCATCGATCCAAGCGCCCTCTGCAAGCGATGGCAGTGAGGGCAGATCCCCAGTCTTAGCCTGTTGCTGGGCCAAACGGCCATTAAGGATAGCAAAAATTCGAATCATGAAGCGGCCTCAAAATGCTCAGTGGCAAAGCCAAATAGATCTTCAACGCCAACGACACTAGAAGTTTAGAAGATATCGGACGGAGACAGCTCCAACCCTTGAATATCAAGACCATCCGGCGCCGTCGGCAAGCGATTAAATAACTCTTCATCCTTACCTTTTTGAATCACGATTTCGACCCGACGATTCTGCGCCCGGTTCGCCGCCGAACTGTTAGGCACCAGCGGCCGGGTATCGGCATAGCCAGATACCTGATAACGCGATTGGTCAATCCGTGGATCGGCAAAAAGCTCCTGCGCTACTGAGAGCGCGCGGGCAGAGGAGAGTGCCCAGTTAGACTGAAATTCAAAGGTCGAGATAGGGATGTTATCCGAGTGCCCCTCAACTGCAACCGTACCAACGACATCCAACAGCACGTCGCGAATCTTCGCGATGATAGGCACGAACTCCGCATTCAGTTCGGCGGCCCCCGAGGTGAACGAGCCCTGCTCACGGACCCGGATGATCACCTTGCCTTCACGAGTTTCAACATCAACGCTGCCCTTACCGATCTCCTCTTGCAGCGCCATCGCCATGGTCAGCGCATCCTGCTCAGCCATCGATTGATTCTCGGCAGCCTGTTCCTGCATCTTCTGCAGCAACTCTTGGGCATGACCCGCGTCTTTGTCCAAATACTCAGCCTTGCCCTCTTGACGCCGAACATCCAGATTTCGTTTGGCGGTATCGGTGGAGAATTGACGCACCTCGTTCAGGGGTGTCGGCTCAGGGCGACCTGGGCTGAACTCCTGGGCGATAATGCTGGTTCCTTTGGGAATGTCTTGCGACTTGATCTGATTCTGTACCCCGAAGGCCTCACGCATCGAACCAGCTAACTGCTTAAACTTCAGCACATCCATCTCGGAAAAGGACAGTAGCAAGACGAAGAAACACATCAGCAACGACATCAGGTCGGCAAAGGTCGCCATCCACGCTGGCGCGCCAGCTGGGGGACAGTTACATTTCTGTTGTTCGTCGCTCATGGAATTCCGACTGGTTCAGACTAAGTTAAACGCCACGACCTGCAGCAAAGGTTATGCCTCCGCTCCGGCACCCGCCCGTTTACTCTCAGCCAGGTAATTTTTCAGCATCGTATCAATAACACGCGGGTTCTGCCCCGCCTGGATCGAGAGTAAACCATCGATGATCAAGGCTTTGTTGGTCGCTTCTTCTTCTTTACGAATAGTTAACTTGTCGGCGATGGGACCGGCGATCATGTTTGCAATCATCGCGCCGTAAAGGGTGGTCAATAGTGCGACCGCCATCGCCGGGCCGATAGATTTTGGATCATCCATATTGGCCAACATCTGTACCAGGCCGATCAGGGTTCCGATCATCCCCATCGCAGGCGCAACTTCAGCCATCCCTCTAAACAGACCGATCGCAATCTCGTGCCGCGTCTCCGCCTGATTCTTATCCTTGTTCAACAGGGTTTTAACCACTTCCGGATCATGGCCGTCTACCAGCAGTTGAATCCCGCGCTGCATAAAATCGTTGCTCACCTCTTTCTCTTCCAGCGACAACAATCCGCCTTTTCGAGCGGCGTCTGCCAACTCCACGGTTTCCGCGATCAGCTCATCCGGTAAGTTAGACTTAAACATAAAGGCTTTACCCGCCGCCTTGAACGAGCCCATAAACTGAACCAGGGTGTACTTCATCAGTACAACCAACAAGGTGCCGCCGATAACGATCAACATCGAAGGCGGGTTGATAAACATCCCCGCGCTGCCACCCAGAACGATGGCCGCGATAATGATACCGAGAGAGCCAACCAGACCCACTAGCGTTGCGATATCCACCCTATTCCCCCTTTCACCCCGGCGACTATGCCGGAAACCGCTTATAAGTGTTATTAGCGACAAACGACTGCGAAGCATACCAAAAAAAAACCAAGTTAACTGTTAGCTTTGGCTACAAATCCAGCCCTGGAAGGGTTAATTGGGCGAGACTGACTCCCCGAGCGATAGCGGCCGTCAGATTGACCCACCGGGGCGGCTCAGGTAGTGTTAGCGCTTTCATTCCTAGCCGCCCAGATGACTATCCTGATGCCTCCCAAGTCGCAAACACCTGATTTCGAAGCCAGCCTTTCCGAGCTAGAAATGGTCGTCAACCAGATGGAGCAGGGAGAGCTGTCTCTGGAAGCATCCCTGCAGGCGTTTGAGCAGGGTATTCGACTGACCCGCGAGTGCCAATCGATCCTGAATCAGGCGGAACAGAAGGTGCAAGTACTGATCGAACAGAACGGCAAACTGGAAGCGATCAACTTTGAAACCGGCGAGCCACTGGGCGACTAATTGGCGATGAATTTTCAACAGCGCATTCAGCCCCTGTGCGAACGAGTCGACCAGACCCTTAGCCTGCACTTCGATCGTCAGCACCTCGACCGCCAGCATTTCGATCATCAGCAGCCAGGGGAGGCTTGCTCAACCCCCCTTCACCCGATTCAAGCCAATCCAACGCAAGCCAATCCAACTCAAGCCAATCAACGGCTGCTTGAAGCGATGCGTTACGGACTGTTCAATGGCGGCAAGCGGCTGCGCCCGGTGCTAGTTTATGCCAGTTGCCTGGCACTCGGCAGCGAACTAGAGCGCGCCGATGCGGCGGCCGCAGCGATCGAGTGCATTCACGCCTACTCGCTGATCCACGACGACCTGCCGGCGATGGACGATGACGCCCTCCGACGCGGCAAGCCAACCTGCCATATCGCCTTTGATGAAGCCACCGCTATTCTTGCCGGCGATGCGCTACAACCGCTGGCCTTTGAACTCCTGAGTCAGCCCAGCAGCCTCCCTGCTAAAACCCAGCTGGAGATGGTTCGCATCCTGGCCCAGGCCAGCGGTGACGGCGGCATGGTCGCAGGCCAGATGTTTGATATCGACGCCGAAGGCCAGCAGTTAACGCTGATCCAGTTAGAGCAGATGCACCGGCTCAAAACCGGGGCGCTGATCAGCGCCGCTGTCCAGCTAGGGGCTTTGGCATCGGGCAACAGTGATAGCGCCAGCCTGGAAGCACTAGGGGATTACGCGACAGCGATCGGCCTGGCGTTTCAGGTTCAGGATGACATCCTCGATATTGAAAGCGACACCCAGACCCTAGGAAAAACCCAGGGGGCAGATCTGGCTCGGGATAAATCGACCTACCCCGCGCTGCTTGGACTCGAGGCCGCGAAAGCCAAAGCAGCCGATCTGCATCAGCAGGCGCTGGATGCCTTGCAACGGATGCCGCCACAGGCAGCACATGCAGAGCAAAATACCGAGCTACTCCGACAGATCGCCGACTACATCATCGCCCGCAACCATTGATTGCCGGCCGACAGGTCAACACTGTGCCGATGCATAGCAAACTTCCTTCTACTCGACCGATCACTGCGTTACTGGACCAGATAGACAGCCCTGCTGAGCTGCGCATGTTGGCGCGATCACAACTGCCCGAACTGGCTGACCAGTTACGCAGTCTGCTGCTCTACAGCGTTGCCCAGAGTGGCGGCCACTTTGGTGCAGGGTTAGGCGTGGTCGAGCTGACCGTGGCGCTCCACTATGTTTTTGATACCCCCAGCGACAGCCTGATCTGGGACGTCGGTCACCAGTGCTACCCGCACAAGCTGCTGACCGGTCGCCGCGACGCCCTGCTTAAAATCCGCCAAGCCGACGGCCCCGCCCCTTTCCCAAAACGGGGCGAAAGCCCTTACGATTGCTTCGGCACCGGACATTCGAGCACCTCGATCAGCGCGGCGCTGGGGATGGCGCTGGCCTATAAACTCAAACAGCAACCCCACCGCGCGGTTGCCGTGATCGGCGACGGTGCCATGACCGGCGGCATGGCCTTCGAAGCCCTCAACCATGCCGCCCATACCGGCGCCGACCTGCTGGTGATTCTGAATGATAATGACATGTCGATCTCACCCAACGAGGGCGGACTGGCCACCTATCTAAGCAAACACCTTCGCAGTGCCTTTACCACCGCGCACCCGGATAAGTCTTCTCAGAGTGAACGCACCGGCGCCAGCACCACAGCAGCGCTGTTCGATGCCCTGGAGTTCAACTACAACGGCCCGATCGATGGCCACAACCTTGAGCAGCTCATCAGCACCCTGAGCGACCTTCGACAAGCCAAGGGACCACAGTTTCTCCATGTGGTCACCACCAAAGGCAAAGGCTTTGCGCCAGCCGAGCTGGACCCTGTCGGCTACCACGCCCTCACCAAGCTACCCTCGCCCCTAGAAACCAAAGCCCCCGAGCTACCAGGCAGAGCCTACTCGCAGGTGTTCGGCGAGTGGCTTTGTAACCAGGCAGCGCAGGATTCTCGCTTGGTCGCCATCACCCCGGCCATGAGCGAGGGCTCGGGGATGGTTGAGTTTGCCCGCCGCTTTCCCGAACGCTTTCTCGATGTCGCCATCGCCGAGCAGCACGCTCTGACTCTGGCGGCCGGCTTAGCCTGTCAGCAGATGAAACCGGTGGTCGCAATCTATTCGACCTTTCTCCAACGTGGCTACGACCAGCTGATTCACGACATCGCCCTGCAGCGACTCGACGTACTGCTGGCGGTGGACCGCGCCGGCCTGGTCGGCGAAGACGGCCCCACCCACCACGGCAGCTTCGATCTGAGCTTCCTGCGCTGTATCCCAAACCTGGTTATCATGGCCCCGGCCGACGAGGCCGAAACCCAACGGCTATTAGTCACGGGCTACCAACACCCAGGCCCCGCCTGCGTCCGCTACCCACGCGGTAAAGGCCCTGGCGCCATCACAGTCGAAGATCCACAGCCCGTTGCCCTCGGCCAAAGCCGAACCCTGCGCCAGGGTCAACGCGCCGCACTGCTTAACTTCGGCAGTCTGCTTGCTGAAGCGCGCGTAGCGGCAGAAGCGCTCGACCTGACCCTGATCGACATGCGTTTCGTCAAGCCGCTGGATCAGACCCGTCTCAGCGCATTGCTCAGCGAACATTCACTCTGGATCACCCTGGAGGAGAACGTCATTGCGGGTGGCGCAGGATCGGGGGTTAACGAGTGGCTGGCGGCACAGGAGCCCACCCACCCGATCAGCATTCTGAATCTGGGGTTGGCTGACGGTTTTATCGATCACGGCGATGCCGGACTGCTGCGCGCTCAGGCGGGGCTCGACACTGAGGGTCTGATTAGCAAGATCCAGCAACGCTTAGAGAGCAGGATCGGCGCTGATAACGAGCGCGCCTAAAGCCTTAACCAGGCTCGCTGTCTGGTTTTGGTACCGGGGATAGGCTAGGTCTCCTGATAACCTAAGGAAGGGTTCGGATGTATCCCGCTGTTATAACGGCCAGATTACCGCTTGTTTTAATCCTGTTGGCTACCCTAGCAGGCTGCCAGCCCAGCAACCACGGCGGTAGCGCTGAAAGCGTTAACATTCCCGCCTCTCCGGCACAGATCACGAGCTACCAAACCCGGCTTAACAACCTGCCTTATACCGAGTTGGGCGCGTCGGCAGCGACCAGCAGCAGCGCCGAAAAAAACACCCTGATCAGCGTATTTGACCTGACCCAAGCGGTGGCGATGATTGGCTGGGGCGCTCGGACTGCTTTCCTGCCGACTATTTATCATCTCCTCTCCCTATAAACGAGCAGTCGAGAGCGGTGATAATTCACAGCGCTGGAAACACCGTTGAAACAGTCCAGTAACAACGGTAGATATAGAGCCGAGCGATCCATGAACCCCAAGCAGGAGAACGAACTAGAGATCAGCGATTAAACGTCATCTTCTTTAAAATGATGTTCTGACATCATATGCCCGAGTTTTCCGGCCTTGGTCGCCAGATACTGGCTATTATGGCGATTCTTACCCACCTGCAGCGGCTCACGCGCAACCACATTGATGCCGTACTCTGTCAACGCAGCCACCTTGCGGGGGTTATTGGTCATCAGCCTGACACTGGCAATACCCAGGTGTTCGAGCATGGTTTTACACAGGCTGTAGTCACGCAGATCGGCGGCAAATCCGAGCTGCTCATTGGCCTCAACCGTATCGGCGCCCTGATCCTGCAGATGGTAAGCGCGGATTTTATTCAGCAGCCCTATCCCGCGCCCTTCCTGACGCAGGTATAGAATTGCGCCGCAACCCTGCTCGGCAATCCGCTTCATCGCTTCCTGTAACTGAAAGCCGCAGTCGCAGCGCATGCTGAACAGCGCATCGCCGGTCAGGCACTCGGAATGGATGCGAGTCAATACCGGCTCGCCGCTGCTGACATCGCCCAGGGTGAGGACAACATGCTCCTTGGCGGTCTTCGGTTCTTCGAAGCCGTGCATAGTGAATGTACCCCAAGGGGTAGGAAGCTGAGATGAGGCGATATAGCTGACTGGCACGTTGTGATTCCCAATAAAAGCGGCGATGCATTCTATCAATGTCCGATAAGCATTAGCCAATTAATCAGCCTATCTGACCTCCAAACTAAAATTATTGACATATACTAAAGTCTAAGCACTGCTGATCCGCGCGTTAAACCCACACTCAATAGAGCGGCTTAACAAACAGCCGAGCGGAATAGCCCAACGTTGGGCACAGCCCTTTCAACCGGTATCGATACCAGCCATCCGGCCACATCGATCATTGCGGCAGGGATTAGAATGGATATAGTCATTGTCGTTCTCGGTATCGTGCTGGTCTTGGCCGCACCCAAACTCTGGACCCGCGCGATCTTCTTTAAATATAACCAGGGCCGCAAGGACCTCCCCCAAACGGGTGGCGAACTGGCCAGCAACCAGCTTCAACAGCTCAAGCTGGCAGATGTACAGCTGATCCGCACTCAACACCGAAGCCACTACGACCTGCACACCAAAAGCGTCTGCCTGACCGATAACACGATGAACAATCATAGCTTGACGGCCCTGGTTCGAGCGGCCTTTGAGGTCGGCCACGCACTCCAGGACAAACAGCAGGGCGCGCTGAGTAGATACCGCCAAGGATTACTGGAGCTAGCAGGTTACGGCGAGAAGCTGGGATCCGGCGCACTACTACTCTCGCCTTTTATCGCCTTGCTGCTGCCAAGCCTGGCAGGCCTGCTGCTATTCTGCGCCCTTATCAGCATGCTCACCGGAGCCATGATTGAGTTGCTTGTAGTACCAATCGAATGGCAAGCAGGGTTTCAATTCGCTTTGCCGTTGTTGAAGCAGAGCCATCTGCTTGCTCAGGACCAGCAGGCTGTGCGGGAAATACTCATGGCCTGCGCCCTGAGTCACTTCGCTTACTCCCTGGCCAACCTACTCGATGGCCGTCACTGGCTGAAAGCGCTCGGATTCAAGCCGCGCAACACGGATTAGCGGTGTCGTTAGGCTAAGACTCCGGGTTGATAAACCGCCTACAGGTCTAGACCCAACCGCTCCACAGCCAATAACAGGCCTGCAACACACCCCAGGCGTAAATACCGGCCAGCACATCATCGATCATAATACCGAAGCCCCCGGCGACCCTTTTATCGGCCCAGCCGATCGGCTGCGGTTTGAGGATATCGAACAGCCGAAACAGCACAAACCCCAACAGCACCCAGCCCCAGCCAGGCGGTACCAAAATCAAGGTGATCCAAAGCCCGACAAACTCATCCCAGACGATACCGCCATGATCGTGTACACCCAGATCCCTGGAGGTGCGCTCGCAGAGATACACCCCCAACACGAATGCCACCAGGATCACGATCAGATAACCGACCAGCGGTAGTTCACGCAGTAACAGATACGGCAGCAGCGCCGCCAGTGTTCCCCAGGTTCCCGGCGCCCGACGTGGTGCACCGCTGCCAAAACCAAAGGCAGCGAGGTGGATAGGGTTACGCCAGTCAGGTCTTGGCAGCGACACTAAGGGCTCCGTTTCTAAGAGATAGATTAAAAATGCTGATAGCCACGCGGGTTCAAACTAACCACGCCGCTTTCCAGACTATGGCCTGACAAACCAGGCTCCGCACAAACCCAGCCGATGCGCTGGCAACTGACATCTAATGTCGACAGCTGCGACGCCAAGGCGGATTCTCGCTCTACAGGAACAGTAAAGCACAGCTCAAAATCTTCACCTCCCGCCAGAGCCCACTGCCGGGCACGCAGTAGATCGTAGCGGTCAAGCATCGAATCAGAATAGGGCAATAGATCCAGATCGATCTCGGCGCCCAGATTTGCCGATTCTAGCAGGTGTCCGAGGTCAGCCAGCAGCCCATCGGAGATGTCCAAGGCTGCGCTGGCAATACCACGGAGTGCCTGGCCCAACGCGATCCGCGCCGTTGGCTGGTAAAACCGTTGCAGTAAAAATGGATCAGGAGAGACTGACGATGCCGGCTGCTGTAGCTGATCAAGACCGGCCATCGCATCACCCAGGGTCCCGCTAACCCAGATCCCATCGCCGGGCTTGGCTCCCCGCCGAGTGAGCGCCTGACCCTCGGGCACCCAACCATGGACCTGCAGACTGAGCGTCAGGTGGCCGCGGGTGGTATCACCGCCGACCAGACTCAAGCCGTAACGCTGCATCGATTCACCCAAACCCTGGCTAAATCGCTGCAGCCAGCGTTCATCCGCCTCAGGCAGCGTCAGCGCCAGGGTTAACCAGGCGGGTTCTGCGCCCATCGCAGCCAAGTCGCTGACACAGCTCGCCAAAGCACGGTGCGCCAACTGATCGGCAGCGATGCCTGCTAGGAAGTGGGTGCCCTCGACCAGAGTATCGATAGATACCGCTAGCTGCTGGCCACTGGGGACACGCAGTAGTGCACAGTCATCACCGATACCGAGATCGACGCCGCGGCCGTAGCCCGGTAGCGACGCAAAATAGCGATGGATCAAGGCAAATTCGGCAATGGCCATCCGCGTTCTTAGCGCTTAGCGCCAGCCACCTCGGCTTGGCGCAGATCACGAGCAACCCGGTCGAGCACGCCGTTGACATACTTGTGGCTCTCGGTAGCGCCGAAGATCTTAGCCAAATTGACCGCCTCATTGATCGCGACCTTATAGGGCACATCGATCATCGCGGCCAACTCATAAGAGCCCATCCGCAATACCGTCAATTCGATGGGATCCAAGTCTTCTAGTTTGCGATCAAGATAGGGGGCAAACGCCCGGTCCAATACCGCCGACTGCGCGGGTACGCCGTGCAGCAGACCGGAGAAAAGCTTGATATCGGTGCCGCTCATATCGTTCTCGGCGCGAAATTCAGCTTCAATTTCGCTGAGTGTAGAGCCCGCCATATGCCACTGGTACAAAGCCTGAAGGGCAAAACTACGCGCCTCGCGCTTCATCTCGGTACGTGAAGGTTTCTTCTTTTTAGCGCGGCCTTTAGTGGGCTGGCTGTCTGATTCACTCACGTGTTAACCCTCAAGCTGCTTAAGCAGACTAACCATTTCAAGCGATGATAATGCCGCTTCAGCGCCCTTGTTACCGGCCTTAGTACCGGAACGTTCGATCGCTTGTTCGATAGAGTTCACCGTCAGAATGCCGTTAGCAACAGGGATCCCGAAATCCATCGCCACCTGCGCGCAACCCTTGGCACTTTCAGCACTGACATATTCAAAATGGGGCGTGCCTCCGCGGATTACCGCACCCAGAGCGATGATCGCATCTTCGCGCTTCTGCTCGGCCACTTTCTGCACCGCCAGCGGAATCTCGATCGCACCAGGCACCCGCACGATACGGATATTGGCGGCCTCAACACCGTGACGTCTTAGCGCATCAACGGCGCCTTCGACCAGACTCTCGACCACAAAGGCATTAAAGCGACCCACGACGATGGCATAGCGGCCTGCGGATGCATTGGTGTAATCCCCTTCGACTATCTGAACTGTCATTGCTGTTTCCTTCTGTAAAAATCTGTCGGGTTGATACGGCGTTGCTGCTTAGCCTGTTAATAGCGCCGGCATCTGTAAAGATGCCAGTCACTCGATCAGCTGTCGCAGGGGATGAACTCGACCACTTCGAGATCAAAGCCTGACAACGCATTAAATTTAATCGGCGAGCTGAGCAGACGCATCTTGCTCACACCCAGGTCACGCAAAATCTGCGAACCGGTACCTATGGTCATGTAAGTGCCTGCGCCATCGACATTCGCCGGCCGCGCCGGACGCTGTTTCAGGTAAGCATCGAGACTGCTGGCCAGATCTTCCTGGGCGCTATCACCGAGCAGAACCACCACCCCCGAACCCTCTTCGGTGACACGCTGCAATGACTTACGCAGGGTCCATTTAGGCTCATCGGTACTCACCCCGATAACATCACGTAGGGCGTCAGCCATGTGCACCCGCACCAGCGTCGGTAGATCGGGATTAAGCTCGCCTTTGACCAGCGCGATATGGCTCGAACCCTGAGTTGAATCGCGGTAGCTGATCGCCTGAAACTCACCCTGATCGGTGTGCAGGCTGTAGCTGGCATCGCGCTCGACGGTGTGCTCGTTAAGAATCCGATAGTGAATCAGATCGGCGATGGTGCCGATCTTGAGATCATGTTTTTTAGCAAACTTCTCCAGATCAGGGCGGCGCGCCATGCTGCCATCCTCATTCATGATCTCAACAATCGCTGCGGCCGGAGTACAGCCCGCCAGACGCCCCAGATCACAGCCCGCCTCGGTATGACCGGCACGACTCAAAACCCCACCGGGCTGTGCCATCAGTGGGAAAATATGCCCTGGCTGAACAATATCCTCCGGCTTGACCTTAAGATCGACCGCGGTACGCACCGTATGCGCTCGATCCGCCGCGGAGATTCCGGTAGTAACCCCCTCTGCAGCCTCAATCGAAACGGTGAAGTTGGTTGCATACTGGGCGCCATTGTCCTGCACCATCAGCGGCAACTTCAGTTTTTTACAATGCTCTCGGGTGAGCGTCAGACAGATCAAGCCTCGGGCATGCGTGGCCATGAAGTTAATATCTTGCGGCGTCACTTTCTCCGCCGCGATAACCAGATCGCCTTCGTTTTCACGATCCTCGTCATCCATCAAGATGACCATTTTACCCTGCCGAATATCTTCGATCAGCTCGGCGGTGGAATTAAGATCCATACTGGCTCCTGCAACATTTGTGTCCGATATCCACTCTGTCTGATATTCAGACTGCCTGATAACAACAGTGTCAGATACCAACAGCGTCAAATTTTAAAAACTGTCCAAAAATACGACTAAAAACCGTGTTCGGCGAGAAAAGCCCGGCTCAGTCCGTCTGGTTTCGCGATCGCCGATTCTTCAGCCAAGCTCGCGCCACCCTGCAGCAGTCGCTCTAAATAACGAGCAATCATATCAACTTCCAGATTAACCCGACGGCCGACAGCGTAATAATTAATCAGGGTACCCTCTAGCGTATGCGGAACGATATTCAATTCGAATACAGCGCCCTCTATCGCATTGACGGTCAAACTAACACCGTCGACAGTGATCGATCCTTTAGTGGCTATATAGCGCGCAAGTGCCACCGGGGCTTTAACCCGGAAGCGGATCGAGCGGCCATCCTCGCGCCGCTCCAGCACCTCGCCGATACCATCGACATGGCCACTGACGATATGGCCACCAAGGCGACTGGTCGGCAGCAGCGCCTTTTCCAGATTCACGCTGTCACCCGCAGCTAGCAACTCAAACTCTGTATGGGCTAATGTTTCCCGTGAAACATCCGCCCAAAAGCCGTCGCCGGGTAGATCCACGACGGTTAGGCAGACGCCGTTGACTGCGATACTGTCACCGAGGATCACATCACTCAGATCCAGTTCACCGGTGCGAATCCGCAACCGCAGATCGCCGCCCTGGATGCGACTCTCGGCGACTTCGCCCAAGGCTTGAATAATCCCCGTAAACATCGGTCTAATTTCCCTGCGAAAATAGAAAATTTAATCGTTGGTCATTACCTAGCCGGCGTTGATCGGTCAACGTCAGTCGGTATTGCTGTGCCATCTTTTCCAGCGGTAGTGCGAATGCCGCCCGTGCATTCGATCCAAGCAACGTGGGTGCCTGGTAGATCACCAGTTCATCGACTAGTTGCGCTTCAATAAAGGCACCTGATAGCGTAGCACCCGCCTCGATCAGCAGCTCGTTACATTCCCGCTCCTGAGCCAACCAGTGCAACACCGCTAGGGGCTCAAGGTCAGCCAGCTGCACCAGCGTTGCTTTGATGCTTAAGTGCGCCACCCGCTCTGGATTCGCGGAGCGGTAGAAGATCAGCGTCTCACCGGGCTGATCTAGAATTGCAGCATTAGGGGGCGTTTTCAAACCAGAGTCCAAAATCACCCGCAACGGCTGACGCTTAACAATCGCATCGATCTGCGCTGGAGAAAAACCACTCCCAAGCTGCTCGGCCCTGAGCGTTAGGGATGGATTATCGAACAGCACCGTACCAATCCCGGTCAGGACCGCCGAGCTGCGCGCCCGTAATCGCTGCACATCTGAACGCGCCTGCGGACCGGTAATCCATTGTGACTCACCCGACGCCATCGCCGTGCGGCCGTCCAGGCTGATCGCCTGTTTGACCCGCACATAGGGACGCTTGCGGGTCATACGCGAGATAAAACCGGGATTAAGCGCTTCCGCCTGCTGCTGCAAGAGTCCCCAGCTGACATCTATACCCGCCTGTTGTAGCCGATGGTGACCCCGCCCTGATACCAGCGGATTGGGGTCCTGCATCGCCGAGACAACCCGAACCACGCCGGCCTTCATTAAGGCATCGCAACAGGGCGGGGTCTTACCCTGATGACTGCAGGGCTCCAGGGTTACATAGGCCGTCGCACCCTGCGCCAGCGCACCGGCCTGTGCCAAAGCATTGACCTCCGCATGGCCCTCACCGGCGCGCTGATGAAAACCCTCGCCGACCACCTGATCGCCGCGAACCAGCACGCAACCAACACGTGGATTGGGCTCGGTGGTGTACAACCCCTGTTCGGCGAGTTGCAGGGCTCGCGCCATGTGGCGATAGTCGGCAGCAGTGAAAGTCATCAGCGATCTGCCGTATCAGCAGAGGTGACAGCTTTGATAGTGCTAGGTGAAGCGGACGATGCGAGTTTGTCGATCTCGGCTTGAAACTCGCTGATATCCTGAAAGCTCCGGTACACAGAAGCAAAACGCACATAGGCTACCTGATCGAGCTGGCGCAGTGCATCCATCACCGCCTCACCCACCACCATAGAAGCAACCTCCCGCTCACCGGTGGCGCGCAGGCTGTGCTTGATCTGATTGATACAGGATTCAATCTGTTCGATGCCGACGGGGCGTTTCTCAAGCGAGCGCAGTATACCTGCCCGCAGCTTTTCTTCATCGAACGGTTGTCGCGTGCCGTCCTGCTTGACCAGTCGCGGCATCAACAACTCAGCCACCTCGTAGGTGGTGTAGCGTTCATTACAAGACAGACACTCGCGACGACGGCGCACCTGCACCCCTTCAGCGACCAGACGCGAGTCGATCACCTTGGTTTCGTGGGCTTTGCAAAACGGACAATGCATCGCAAGCAACCTGCCTTAAAGAGCGTTGGAAAAAGTACGATCGTAAATCGCGTTTATAAAATCGAGCTACTAGCTTAGCCGCAGACTCGCCGAGGCGTTATAAACAACAAAGCCCCAGTCGCAAACGACCAGGGCTCAGCAACAGACGTTAACGGCTGTTATTTGCTGTATACAGGGAACCTTGAGCAAAGCTCAAGCACCTGCTGCTTAACCCGCGTAATCGTTGCTTCATTGCTGATATCATCCAGGATATCGCAGATCCAACCTGTCAATTCAATCACTTCGGCTTCAGCAAAACCGCGACGAGTGACAGCCGGAGAACCGATTCGCAAACCACTGGTCACAAACGGCGAGCGCGGATCGTTAGGAACCGCATTCTTGTTAACGGTGATATTGGCACGGCCCAGGGCGGCGTCGGCATCTTTGCCGGTGATATCTTTGTTGATCAGATCGACCAGGAACAGGTGATCATCGGTGCCGCCAGAAACAATATCAATACCGCGGGCAATAAAAGTGTTAGCCATCGCCTGGGCATTTTTGACCACCTGGAACTGGTAGGCCTTGTACTCTTCGGTCATCGCCTCTTTGAAGCAGATCGCCTTGGCAGCGATAACATGCATCAGAGGTCCACCCTGGCTTTCAGGGAATACCGCAAAGTTTAGTTTCTTCTGTAGATCTTCATCGCCATTCGACAGAATCAGACCGCCACGAGGTCCGCCCAGAGTCTTGTGGGTCGTCGTCGTCGTCACATCCGCAATCGCAACAGGCGAGGGGTAGGCACCGGCAGCGACCAAACCTGCGATGTGGGCCATATCAACAAACAGATAGGCACCGACACTGTCTGCGATATCGCGGAACCGCTGCCAATCGACGATCCGTGAGTAAGCAGAGAAGCCTGCGACGATCATCCGTGGCTTATGCTCTTGGGCTAAACGCTCTACTTCGGCGTAATCGATCTCGCCCGTTTGCGCATTCAGACCGTATTGCACCGCATTATAAATACGACCCGAGAAACTTACCGAAGCACCGTGGGTCAGGTGACCACCGTGCGCCAGACTCATCCCCAATACGGTATCACCGGGCTTGCAGAGCGCCATGTAAACCGCAGCGTTGGCTTGCGAGCCTGAGTGCGGCTGAACGTTCGCGTAAGCAGCGCCATACAACGCCTTGGCACGATCGATCGCCAACTGCTCGATCACATCAACATGTTCGCAGCCACCGTAATAGCGCTTGCCGGGATAGCCTTCGGCGTATTTATTGGTCAAGCAGGAGCCCTGGGCTTCCATCGACAGTTCGCTGGCGTAGTTCTCAGAGGCAATCAGTTCGATATGCTCCTCTTGACGCCGCTTCTCAGCAGCGATCGCCGCAGCGATCTCAGGATCAAATTCAGCAATCGTCAATGCGTTGTTCAACATGGGCATCCCCTAAATCAAGGTGGTCAGGCCGCAGATCCAGAATAAGAACCGGCTCGGCTGCAACAAAGCGGCAAATTATACCTAATGAGCTCTCAAATTCACATGAAAGCGACGCATAACGGATCAAATATCGCTCATTCAAATGCCACAGAGGCACTCCTAACAGGCATCAAGATACTGACAGCCTACACACCCTATTAATGACAGCCGCACGGGCAGCAGCAGATACAATCAAACCAGTAAAAAACAAAGCACTGCCCCACTAACTTTTACGTAGTCTTGCAATGTCTCTTTAAACACCCCCTCCTTACTACCAAAACTGGCGTAAATACTTCCCGGGCGCAGATCGGTGGCCTGCTGGATGTTACGCATTGAAGTGGCGTGGAAGCCCTTTTCCCAAAATAGATCGGTAGCCCTGCGGATCGCATCTTGTCGATCATGCTTTACGCTAGTCACGGTTACAGCCATTTGAACGATTGTTCAAATTTATCTTGAACGATTGTTCAAGTTCAGTTAAAGTGTAATTTCTGACCCCGCTATTACAAACACTATTTTGCGAAAATACTGGAGAGACTATGACCACTTTCACCAATCACACACTGGAATCTGCTCCTGAAGCGAGCAAGCCATTGCTCGAAGATTCGCTCAAAGCGTTCGGTATGATCCCCGGCCTGCACGGAGTTATGGCTGAGGCCCCTGCCGTACTTGAAGGTTACAAACTACTGCACGGACTGTTTCAAGCCACCTCGTTTGATGCCGAAGAACTGACCGTGGTATGGCAAACGATCAACGTCGAGCATGAATGCCACTACTGTGTTCCTGCCCATACTGGCATTGCTCATATGATGAAGGTTGACCCGGCCTTAACCGAAGCCCTCAGAAACAGGACTGCAATGCCGACCGCTAAACTACAAGCGTTGCACGAAACCACCCTCGCTATGCTGCGTAATCGCGGTCGGCTATCAGATGCTGAAATTGCGCGCTTTTATGCTGCAGGCTACGGGCAGCAACAGCTGCTGGAGATCACCTTAGGAATGGCACAAAAAGTGATGAGTAACTACGTCAATCACTTTGCAGACACTCCGATTGATGCACCGTTTAAGAAGTTTGCTTGGCAAAAATAGCCGTCGGTTTTCAATTCAAACTCGACTTGCCGTCTAATTAAGCGATACCCGCGCTACTGCATAGCGTATGAGGAGCAACCGATGATAGACCTGTATTATTGGCCTACACCCAACGGCCACAAGATCACCCTATTTCTTGAAGAGGCGGGCCTGGATTATTCTATCCACCCGGTAGATATCAGCGCAGGTGACCAGTTCAAATCTGAATTTCTTGCCTTCTCGCCCAACAACCGCATGCCGGCGATTATTGACCAGAATCCGGCAGATGGCGGAGAGCCGGTCTCAGTGTTTGAGTCCGGTGCCATCCTGACTTACTTGGCTGACAAAGTCGGGCGTTTTTTACCGACGGAGGTTCGCGCCCGCAAAACCGTGCTCGAATGGCTGATGTGGCAGATGGGTGGATTGGGACCGATGGCCGGTCAAAACCACCACTTCGTGCGCTATGCGCCAGAGCGTATCCCCTACGCCACGGACCGCTACGTCAATGAAACCAACCGACTGTACGGCGTGCTCAACAAGCGCCTGGAGAGTCGTGACTGGATCGCTGACGACTACTCGATTGCCGATATGGCGACCTACCCCTGGATCGTGCCCCATGATCTACAACAACAGAACCTCGACGATTTTCCGCATCTCAAGCGCTGGTTCAATGCGATGCAAAGTCGTCCCGCGGTGGTGACCGCGTACGAAAAGGCGACACCCTGGAGCAACCGCCCCGCAGTCACCGAGGAGGGGAAAAGATTGTTATTCGGCCAAACGGCTAAGGCCTGTGCCTGATCATTCGCGAATACATTAACCCGGCCCGTCTTAAGCCGGGAAAAGTACCTGATGGAGCGGACAGGTTCGACTACGGAAAACTGCTGGATGGTTTCCAGCAACCCCTGGGACGTGATCGGCAAAGTGCGCCGGGCTTAAGGTCGCCTGGATTCAGCGAGATGCCGGCAAGGTATTCGATCCTTGGGACGTAGAACCGGATCTGGTGGCGACCTCCAGCAGCTTATGCACCTACCGACAAGCCAACCCAGGAGATTCGAGATGAAAAAAGACGCTACCGAAGGTAAAAGCAGGGAGGCCAGGGCGACCCAGATCGATGATCTCGAAAACGTGCCCGGAGACCTTCTGATCAGTGGTTCAAGAGGCTGGACTTTGCTGCCCCAGAACCGAACCGATAGCGCAAGCCAAGATCAGCGATCGCTCCAGCCCAAGATGATGACGATCTTGGCCTGAGCGGTTATAAAAGGCGCTCAAAATATCGTCGGGGGGATCGCTTATGAACGGTGCTTTATTGCACAATGCTGCGAACTTGCGTTAACGCCCCACAGGACTCTCGCCCCCCATGTTTGCAGTTATATTCTCGATTCTAGCCCCCATCTTCGTCTGCGTCGGGATCGGCTATGGCTGGTCAAAGAGTGGCAAGGATTTCGACACCTCGCTGGTCACCGCCATCGTCACCTACTTCGCCACACCCTGCCTGGTGTTCTACGCCCTGGCCAAGGTGACGCTGGATCCGGCCAACCTGTGGGGCATGGGGCTGGCCGCCCTGATCGCCAACCTGGCCTTCGTTGTGATCGGTAGCGCAGTCCTGGCTGCTTTCAAGCTGCCTCAACGCGCCTTCCTACAGGCCCTCACCTGGCCCAACGTGGGCAATGTGGGTCTACCTCTCTGCCTACTGGCGTTCGGGCAGGAGGGGCTGGCACTGGCGGTCGTCTTCTTTACCGTCTACGTAATCCTGCAGATGACGGTGGGGGTCGCTTTCGTCTCCGGAAGCGTCTCCCCCCGCTCGCTGTTGAAGATGCCGATCATCCCCGCCACTGCCTTCGCGGCGGTGTTTCTCTTCACCGAACTGGAGGTTCCCACCTGGCTGTTCAACACCACCAAACTAATCGGCGACCTGACCATCCCCCTGATGCTTTTCACCCTCGGGGTGTCCCTGGCCAGCCTGAAGATGGCGAGCCTCAAGACCGCCTTCGGCCTGTCGTTGCTGCGTCTGGGGATGGGGTTCGGGGTGGGATTGGCGATCGCCTGGGCGATGGGGCTAACTGGGGCGGCTGCGGGCGTTGTGATCCTGCAGTGTTCCATGCCAGCGGCGGTGTTCTGCTACCTGTTCGCACAGCTCTACGACCAACGCCCCGAGGAGGTGGCGGGCCTGGTGATCGTCTCCACCTTTATGGGGTTTGCCGCCCTGCCAGCGCTGCTCTGGTTTGTGCTCTAGAGCCGAGCCGCTCCTAGGGCCAGCGAGCGGTGGCGGCAAAGTCCACAAATCGGTCTACCTCCTCTTTGTTTTCACCCTCGCCCCATTCGAACCCAATGGTTCTGGTGGCAGGAGCCTCAGCCAAAGGACGTTTCACGATTCCCGGCGACTTTTGGTGTTCTGGGATGATGGCAACCCCAACCCCCTCCTCCACCAGTCTTAGCGCCCGGTCGTCTTGGTTGGTGACATAGGCCACGTTCAGTTGTACACCACTCGACCGAATCAGCTCCTGAAATACCCGCCGGTACTCGCAGTGGGATCGGGCGACAAAAGACTCACCGGCCAGATCCGACAGGCTTATCGACGGAGATTTACTGAGGTGATGGTCGGGCGCCATGGCCACCTGGTAATGCTCTGCGAACAGCTCCTGCGAATGGCAGAACCGGCGCCCACTGTCGAGTCGTTCCTGCAGCAGGGTCAGCGCTATATCGATGCGGCCCTCCTCGGCCAGCCGTTCCATCTCCGCTTCGGTGGCGTCGAACACATTCAGTCGTAAGTGTGGATTTTCCCGCCGGTACTGCTCGATCAGCCGCGCCACAAGGGCGATGGACAAGGTATTCACCACCCCCAACCGCAGTGAGCGCTGCACGTCGTGGTGCTTCAATTCACTCTTGGCCTTGGCACACTCTTCTATAATCAGCTTGGCACGCTTTAGCAGCATACGTCCGGCGGGGGTAAGAACGACATTGCGCTTGTTGCGGGTGAACAGCTTGACCCCCATCTCCCCCTCCAGTTTGGAGATCGACGCCGACAACGCTGGTTGAGAGACGAAAGCCCGCTTGGCGCCCCGGGTGAAGCTCTCCGATTCCGCTGCCGCCAGAAAAAGGCGTAGTTGCTGAAGCTCCATACCATAACCCTCGCTTGTCATAACCAATGATTGTCATAACGATAAGCACAATCGATTTTATTTATCCTAAACTTCGCGATACACTTTTTCTACCCCTCATTGGAAAAGACTAGGAGCAGCATATGACAGCCAACGGCAAACCTATCGCGCTGATCATCGGTGCTGGAGATCACCTGGGATCGGCAATTGCCCGGCGCTTTGCCCGGGAGGGTTTTCATATCGTAGCCACCCGCCGCCGGGGTGACCTGGATACCCTGGTCAGTGAGATCGAAGACTTAGGATCTACCGCTACCGCTATCCACTCCGACGCCCGCGACGAAGCCCAAGTTGGCGATCTGGTTGAGTCAGTGGAGTCCGAGCTGGGCCCCATCGAGGTGACGGTGTTCAACGTAGGCGGCAATGTCCGCTACGGCATTCTGGAAACCACCACCCAGGTCTATCGTAAGGTGTGGGAGATGTGCGCCTTCGCCGGTTTTCTGGTGGGCCGGGAAGTCGCCCGCAGAATGCTCCCCCGCAACCGAGGCACCATCCTGTTTACCGGCGCATCGGCCAGTGTCCGGGGCAGCAGTGGTTTTGCCGCTTTTGCCGGGGGCAAGCATGCCCTGCGTGCCCTAGCCCAGAGCATGGCCCGCGAGCTGGGCCCCCAGGGGATCCACGTGGCCCACGTGATCATCGATGGCCTGATCGACAATCGAAACACCGAGAAATTTCTACCCGACCTGTACGCCAGCAAGGGAGAAAACGGCATCATCCAGCCCGATCATCTGGCGGAGGTCTACTGGCAGCTCCACAAACAACCCCGTAGCACCTGGACCTTCGAGCAGGATGCCCGCCCCTTCAATGAAACCTGGTAACTCCTACCCTAGTAACCCTGACCCTAGTACCCACTACAAGGAACCGACCATGAACAAAACTATCGATTTCTACTACGACTATGTCAGCGCCACCTCCTATCTGGCCTGGACCCAGTTGCAAGGACTGTGCGAACGGACCGGTGCCTGCATCAATTACAAGCCGATCCTGCTCGGAGGCGTGTTCAAGGCAGCCAATAACATCAGTCCGATGACGATCCCGGCCAAGTGGGAGTGGTTTAAGAAGGACCTTGAGCGTCACGCCGCCCACTACGGAATACCCTATCAGCTGAACCCCCACTTCCCCTTTAGCTCCGTCAACGCGCTGCGTGGCGCCTTCTGGGCACAGGCCAATGACCGCCTTGAAGACTATAACCGGGCGATGTTCACCGCCGCCTGGGCCGAGGGCAAGGACCTTTCCTCTAAGGAGGTGCTGGAGAAGGTGCTAACCGTCGCTGGCTTCAATGCGGCAGACGTGATGGAGGCGATGACCCAACAAGAAAACAAAACCGCCCTGATCGAAGCGACCCAAGCTGCAGCCGAACAAGGGATTTTTGGCGCCCCCTCCATGGTCGTAGAGGGTGAACTCCACTTCGGCCAAGACCGGCTGCAATGGGTCGAGCGGGCCCTATCCTGATCGTTGTCCACTGGGCGCGGGAGTTACAATGAATCACAGAACCCAACAACTGAAAGTACTCAGTGCAGGGATCCTGAGCCTCATATTGACCATGGGGGTTGCCCGCTTTGCCTATACCCCCATGCTGCCCATCATGCAGGAGCAAGCCGGATTGGGGGTATCGGAAGGAGGCTGGCTGGCAGCGACCAACTATCTGGGTTACCTGGCAGGCGCCCTGGTCGCGTCCATGATCAGCGATCTGGTACTGAAAGATCGACTCTACCGTATCGGTTTGCTCGTCGCTGTCCTCACCACCGCAGCTATGGGTCTGACTGACAATGTCTGGCTGTGGTCGTTACTTCGCTTCCTGGCAGGTCTTAGCACCGCGGCCGGCATGCTACTCGGGTCAGGTTTAATCATGAACTGGCTTATTCGCCGAACAGAGCGGCAGCTATGCGGCGGGCCTTTATCTGGCCACCGCGGTAATGATACTGGGTACCTTGCTGCTGCTGATATTGAAACCCTTGGAGTCCAATAGAAATACTTCACTGAACCCAGCCTCCGGATAGCTGATAGCAGAACCTCCTTGGCCACGCTTGCAAGTACGGGAGCCTGGCCTTTTTGTTTACCGAGGGAGGCCATGCCTTCTCTATGAACCCCTGCTTCCCAGTAAAGAAAAATCGGACCTCTGACTAGGATCCGACTGCGGCTTTATTAGCATGGGCGGCAGGATCAAAGGGTTTCAAGAACCCATCCCCTACATTGTAGAAAGCTGTTCACTCCAGCCAGAGACAGAATAATCAACGTCAGAATCGGCGGCATGGACTGCAATGGCAGCACCTCGGCGGGTACGTCCGGGTGCAGATGGACGTACACCGCCACCAGCATAATCATCGCGATCAGTAGCTGAGCAAGATAGAAAGCGCCATGCGCAATCTCAGCGGAGAACCGTTTCCACAAGATCAACAACAGCAGCAAGGTCCCCCCTGCAGTCAACTCACCCAATTGTCCCGCCCAGTTGGACGGGGTTGGAAACGGTAGCCCACTCGTATGGCTCAGCTTATAAGGGTCATTCAGGAAGGGGGAGCTTTGTAGGCCGCAAGGTCGTTTTAATATATCTAATAGAGCCAGGCCATTTTAATGGGGTGCATAGGTGTTCACCGTGACACCTAGCAGCAAGCAAAACCGAGGTCGGTTTTACTTGACCACAACAAGCAAACTCGCTTTTATAACCGCGCTCTGAAGCATTGATCGCAGTTAGAGTAAGTTATTCATTTCAGGTGCCCATCCGGGAGAATCGGGAAATCGGTGTAAATCCGATACGTGCCCAACGCTGTGATAGTGATGGAGCCGTCAGATGCCACTCGTGCAAACGGGGAAGGCGGCGGTGCCAGTAGATCTTGAGTCAGAAGACCGGCCTGAATGTAGACAGCGAGCGCACGGCCAGGCGCTCAACATTTCCATCAAGGGGAATACTATGGAAAACCTGGAAACGAATCATCAATCCGACGCTTTCTTCACCGCAGATGAACGCCAAGGATTGTACAAAACGATCTTCAACCGCCGCGATGTACGGGGGCAGTTCAAAGTCGACCCCATTCCTGATGAGGTACTGAGCCGAGTACTCTACGCCGCCCACCACGCCCCTTCGGTCGGCTTTATGCAGCCCTGGAATTTTATCCTGGTACGCGCTGAGGAAGTAAAGCAACGGGTACACAGCGCTTTTAATGAAGCCCACCAAGAAGCGGCTGGGATGTTTGAGGGTGACAAACGTGAGGTCTACAAATCCCTTAAGCTGGAGGGCATCCTCGAGTCTCCCGTCAATATCTGCATCACCTGTGACCGAGAACGTACCGGGCCTACGGTCATCGGGCGCACCCATATCGACACTATGGACCTATACAGCAGTGTTTGTGCAGTTCAGAACTTTTGGCTGGCCGCCCGAGCCGAAGGGCTGGGCGTCGGCTGGGTCAGTATCATCAAGCAACAGGCGTTGCAGCAAGCGTTGGCAATCCCCGAGAACATCGTCCCCATCGCTTACCTCTGCGTCGGCTATGTCAGCCATTTTCACCGTAAACCGGAACTGGAAACCGCCCAGTGGTTACCTCGCCTACCGTTGCAAGAACTGGTCTCCTTTGACCAGTGGAATAACCCTAAATCGGCGAGCGAAGAGTCGCTGATCGCACAGATCGAACGAGATCAGGATTTTCCAGCACAGTAGTTAATCTGCCGATAAGCTGGGTTATGAGTCGGTTTGCAAGGCCAGGAGGCCTTGTAATCCGACTCTCTACGACAGGCATGCAACGCCTATCTTCGGCTGTTGTTTATACTGGATTCGCACGCTCCAACAAGGCAGCCCCGTCTTTCTCTACGTAACACCACAACGGTTCAGCGCAGCAACGGTGAATGCTGCAGCTCGGTGCCCCTGACGCTGCCACCGATAGGCATATTCGGCATACGCCGGTGACAAGATCCCCACCCGCCCCGGCGCGCTTAGCCGGGGCAAGGTCTCTATAGCGTGCGCTGCGATAGCCCCCAGCGTAGCCCCAGCCCCGTTGGGCAACAGGAACCACCAAAGCAGCGAGGGCGGCAAAACCCACCAGGGGTGCCCGCGCTTGGGCTCCCCTGCCAGCCAATCAATGATAACCGCTACCAGGACGCTGAGACTGAGCATTGCGGATCAAAGAGCGCCACACAGGCGTTCACAGCGGAGGGGAAATAGTGATGGATGTAACTGGCGTATAGCCTTCCTTGGCGATACACCGCTTCAGAGGTGCGCGCATAATTGGGGCATACCCCCCGATAGTCCGCCACCTCATCGGTTGTAAAAGCGGAGTGATGGTAGCTATGCCCACGCAGGGTGCCTTCGGGTAACGCTACACTTTGCATCGCCAGCGCCGTCAGCCGTGGCTGCATGTTCACGTTGCCGCGGAGAATACCCAGCATCGGCTCGGTATTACCCTGCAGATCGGTGAGCGACTGACTCAGATAAATCATCCCCCCGCACTCGGCAACCAGGGGTTTATTGAGCCGAACATGCGCCCTGATGGCGACGTGCATAGCGGCATTAGCCGCCAGTTCAGAGGCGTACAGCTCGGGATAACCACCGGGCAGATAAAGGCTATCCACCTCCGGCAGCCCCTGATCATGCACCGGCGAGAAGTAGCGCAGCTCGGCGCCCAACAGCTTAAGCAACGCCAGGTTGGCAGGATAGATAAAGGTAAAGGCTTCATCTTGGGCAATACCTATCCGCACGCCTGCTAGCGGACCAGAAGAGAGGCTCGATAACGGTTCGGGACCGGCTGACGTACCCGGGCTAAAGGCGATCGCGGGCGGTAACTCAGCCGCGCCTGTTATCGCGATCATCTGCGCCGCTCGATCCAAGCGTTGATCCAGATCGGCGATCTCAGCGCTTTGCAGCAAACCCAGATGGCGACTCGGGAGCTCAACCTCCGGCGAGCGCTTGATGGCACCGTACCAGCGTATCGATTCGGGCAAGCTCGCGCGCAGTATCTCGGCATGGCGGTCACTGCCGATCCGGTTAGCGAACACCCCGGCAAAGGGCAATGAGGGTTGAAACGTTGCCAGCCCATGGGCGATAGCAGCAAAGGTTTGCGCCATCGCCGAGCCATCGATCACCGCCAATACCGGAATACCGAACAGCCGCGCCAGATCAGCGCCCGAAGGCGTTCCATCAAACAGCCCCATCACCCCTTCGATGAGAATCAGGTCCGCGCGACTTGCCGCCGCATGCAGTAGCCTGCGGCACTCGGCCTCACCCACCATCCATAGATCCAGGGCATCGACGGGCTCGCCGCAAGCGACCTGCAGAATCATCGGATCGAGAAAGTCTGGGCCGGTTTTAAAGACCCTGACGCGCCGCCCGGCATTGCGGTGCAAGCGCGCCAGTGCCGCCGTTACCGTGGTTTTACCCTGACCCGATGCGGGCGCACTAATAAACAGCGCCGGACACTGTGGGAGGGCACTCACAGCTCAACCCCTTTTTGCGCCTTCACCCCGGCCTGATACGCATGTTTGATCACTTGCATCTCGGTGACGGTATCCGCTATATCGATCAAGGCTTGCGGGGCGCCGCGTCCGGTAATCACCACATGCTGCTGCGACGGACGGCTCTGGACGGCCTTGATCACCCTGTCCAGATCGACATACTGATATTTAAGCGCGATATTCAACTCATCCAGCACCACCAGCGCAACGCTCGCATCATTCAACAAGGCTTCGGATTGGCTCCAGGCCTTGGCTGCTGCGGCGATATCACGCGCTTCATCTGAAGCAGAATTCTGCGCAGTGCTGTTGTTTAGGCTGCTCATAGGATTTTTGCCCCTGTATGACGGCTACGAGCAAACCAGCCAAGCAGCAGATGCGCAACGATGGCAAAGCCCACATAGAAGAAAACAGCTTCAAACCGAGAGGGGGTATATTTGATCAACCGATTAACCAGTTCAGCCAGGGTCGGATCGGTAAATCGACCTGAATAGAAGTAGAAGCTACCACTGGAAATTAACTGACAAACGACTACGCCTAGCACCAGACTACTGATAAGCGGCAACATACTGCGCCACTGTGGCTGATGACGATGTGCATACCAGCGCCCTGCCCCCCATAAAGAGGCATACGCAGGAATCAACATGACATAGCTTGGCGTCACGCAGAATGAACTCACACCGCCAAAGGTGATCGCTGCAAAATCCAGCAGCAACGCCTCCAGCACCAACAGTGGAAATGACCATAGCGGTTTAAGATAGAACCCTGCCAGAAAAAATACCGCCCAGGAGGCGCTCGGCAGATGATCGATTGACGCGAAATGATGACCACGGGTCACCGCCATCAGCAAAATCAAAAATGTACCGATCAGCAGCTGGGACCGTTGTTGTGTCTGTATCATGCTAACTATCTCTTAAATGAATGGCACCAGGGGTGCTGCGTTGTAAGGGTTTCTTGAGGCTACTGAGGCTGGTAAGCCAGGGTAAAGAGCGCCGTTAGACCCACCTGGTTATAACCCTTTACGGTTTGATACTGTTTATCCAGCAGATTGCCGAGTTTGGCTCTGACCTGCCATGCCGGGGCTAGCTGATAGGCAGCACGCAGGTCGACGCTGGCGAAGCCGCCGAGCGCCGCGGTATTGCTATCACTGGTGTAGCGAGGGCCCTCCGCATGCAAAGTGACGCCCAGAGCCAGGTCGGCAAAATTCCGATCCAGTGCGATGTTCGCTATTTTCTCAGCGCGACGCCGCAGGCGATTACCCTTATTAACACCCGAGCGATTTTCAGGATCGATAAACGCGAGATTCCCGCTCAGCGACCACTGCTGCCATAGGTAGTCCGCACTGATCTCCAGGCCGCGAATGCGGGCCTGGTTGATATTACTGGGAGACCAGTTGCCACTGCTATCAGGTGCCCAGGCAATCAGGTTTTCAAAAGAGGTTTGATAGAGCGCGGTTTGCCAGCTCATCCGCTGTAATTGACCTTTAAGACTAAGCTCGTAGGTATCCGACTCTTCGGGCAGTAATGCCGTATTACCGCTAGCCGGGAAATACAGATCGTTAAACGACGGGGCTTTAAAGGCAGTGCCGTAAGAGGCGACCAGACGGAGACTGTCATGCAATGCGATGCCCCAGGCAGCGCCGCCTGTGGTGTGCGAACCAAACTGCTCGTTATCATCCAAACGGGCACTGAGTTGCAGATCTGCCCGACCCTGGGTTAACTGGTACTGGACGAATCCGGCCCAGTTATCACGCTCGGTTTCTGCATAGCTAGCGCTGGATTCAATCTGATCGTTCAGATAGTCCACCCCGACTATCAACTGAGTATCCGCCGCTATCTGCAGATCGTTCTGGAGTGTTAAAGAGTCCCGTTTAGTCTCATAACGGCTTGAAAAGGTACTATCGGAAAAGGTTTTGCTGCGGTTCCAACTCCGTCCTGCCGATAGGTTCAGGCTCCAGAATTCTGCAAGCTCGAGCGTGCTACGCGCACCTAATACCTGGGTTAAGTTAGCGCTGCTATCGGTGGAGCCGTCGTATTCATTCTCAGAATCCGTCACCGAGAAAAAGCCTTCGACTTCATAGCGACCATCAAACCGCCGGCCTACTTTGAACGCTAAACCCTGGTTATAGTAACCATCGTCATCCTGATCTCCCGTAGTTTTGGCGTCAAAGCCATCCGTGGTCATTCCGGATGCCGTCAGGTTATACCAGCTATTTTCATCCCCGCCTTTTACCCCAGCCTCAGCGATGGCGGTACCCTTGGAGCCTGCGGACAGACTAAAATAGGGGCTGAATTCTCCCGTACCCTGACGGGTAAAGATCTGAATAACACCACCGGCCGCATCAGAGCCATACAAAGAGGAACGGGGACCGCGGACAATTTCGATCCGCTCAACCTGGCTGAGGTTAAGCTCTTCAACACTCACCTGCCCCAGCGTAGCCGAACCCACACGAATACCATCGATCAGGATCAGCAGATCTTTCGTTGAGGTACCGCGAAGATAAATACTGCTGCTTTTACCTATACCACCGCTATTGGTGATGCTGACACCCGGTGTTTGCTGCAAAATATCCGCCACAGTAACCGCCTGTGAGCGCTCTATATCTTTACGGGTGATCAGGGTGACAGAAGCCAGCGCAGCATCAACGGTTTGCGCCGTACGCGCTGCCGTTATCATGACTTTATTAAGTTGAATCGGTTGCTGAGCTGCAACCAAAGAGGAGTAACAACAGGCCGTTGCTACTACAGAGTTAGTAAATTTTTTCATCGGTGTGTTCCTGACCGTGCCCGCCGCACGTCAATTAAATTAACGGCATAAGCACTTCAGGAAATAACAGGAACACGGCACCGGCTCAGATTCAGACCCAGGAACATGCTGCCGTTACACTAGCCCTCCGCTATGCCGACTGAGTAGAGTTTGAGGCCGGTCTCCGGACTTTCGAGTGGACTTAAATCCCAACATTACGCCTTCCCATGCAGCACACAGTGGCCTAAATAATGTCTTAACTCGATTACCGTTGCGGGGGCAGTGTTGGCTTTGCGAGCGAAAAAACGCTAGCGCGCACCAACTTCCCGTTTAAAGTCCC
>CAXBEA010000025.1:0-39201 GCA_963974645.1 uncultured Neptunomonas sp.
ATTGTGGCGGGTATGATCGTATTGAATTCCAGGGTTTCCCAGTCCGACGATCAATTTAACTGTGGCGGTCACAATAGGGTTGTCACTGTACAGTTACCACAATGTAGGTGTTTGTCGTCGGATTAGGCTTCTTCTGCCTCACCGGCGTCCTCGGCTACTGCGCTGTCATCCGCATCAGCAGCATCAGCATCATCGGCACTATCGCGCTTGGCAATAATGGTTGCTACGGGCTGATCATGGTCTTCGCCCTGCTGCAGAGCGGGGATCTCTACCCCTTCTGGAAGAATGATCTCAGACAGGTGAACGATCTGTCCCAGCTCGACGTCTTGCATGTCTACTTCGAGGAACTCGGGTAGGTGTGCAGCATCGGAGGTGATGTCTACCTGGGTCATCAGGTGAGTGACTCGTCCACCTTGCTTAACTGCACTATTCGTCTCTTGATTAGTGAAGTGTAGGGGTACAGATAGCGACAGGGTGGTGCCTTTGCCAGCGCGAAGGAAGTCAGCGTGAAGGATCTGTTGCTTGGCTGGGTGGCGTTGCAGGTCTTTAACGATAACTTTCTGTACCTTGCCGTCGATATTCAGGTCGATGACGCTGGAGAAGAAGGCTTCGGATTGGGTTGCCTTGATGATGTCTTTATGCAGCAGGCTCAGTGACTGAGGTGCATCACTTCCACCGTAGACAACAGCAGGGATAGTGCCGGCTAAGCGACGTAGGCGGCGGCTCGCACCTTTCCCCAGGTCGGAGCGTGTTTCGGCGTTAATAACAAATGTAGACATGATGTCTTCCTTTCAAATGAGATCACAAGGCTCCTGCGACCAGAGCGATGCAATACAGTTACGTGCCTTGGTTAAGGCGTTTGCGTTCAGTGGTTGTCTCGTTGTCGGGCAGGTTTCTGGATTAGAAACCAAGCCTTACTGGAGGAACATCGCGCTGATCGATTCTTCATTGCAGACCCGGCGGATAGATTCAGCCAGCAGGTCAGACAGGGTTAGTTGGCGAATCAATTTACAGGCCTTGGCCTCATCGCTGAGCGGAATGGTATCGGTGACAACCAATTCGTCCAGGCTGGAGTTGATGACATTGGTGATCGCCTTGCCGGACAGTACCGGGTGGGTGGCGTAGGCCACGACTCGAGATGCGCCGTGCTCTTTGAGGGCGTCGGCCGCCTTGCACAGCGTGCCGGCGGTGTCACACATGTCGTCAACCAGGATGCAGGTACGGTCGGTGACGTCGCCGATAATGTGCATGACCTGGGATTCATTCGCTTTTTCGCGGCGCTTGTCGATAATCGCCAGATCGGTGCCGAGTTGCTTGGCAACTGCGCGCGCACGGACCACTCCGCCTACGTCGGGGGAAACAACGATAGGATTTTCATATTTTTGCATCTGGATATCGTCCAGCAACACCGGCGAGCCGTAGACGTTGTCTACTGGGATATCGAAGAACCCCTGGATCTGGTCAGCATGCAAGTCGACGGTCAAAACGCGGTCGATGCCAGCGTTGGCCATCATGCTGGCGATTACCTTGGCGCTAATAGGTACCCGTGCAGAGCGTGGGCGGCGGTCTTGGCGTGCGTAGCCGAAATAGGGGACAACCGCGGTGATTCGAGTGGCTGAGGCGCGACGCAGGGCGTCGGCCATCAGGATCAGCTCCATCAGGTTGTCGTTGGTCGGTGCGCAAGTGGACTGAATAATAAAGACATCCTTGCCGCGCACGTTTTCATTGAGCTCCACTGCAATTTCGCCGTCGCTAAATTGGCCTGCGGTCACATTGCCTAAGGTGATGCAAAGCTTTCTGGCGACCTTTTTGGCCAATTCGGGATTGGCATTGCCGGTAAAGACCATGAGTTTTGACACGAGGGTACCTGTAGGCAGAGAGTGAATGCTGTGGAGTTCCATGTTGGAAAGATGGCTGGGGTGGAAGGATTCGAACCTACGCATGACGGGATCAAAACCCGCTGCCTTACCGCTTGGCTACACCCCAACAAAATCCGGATCGTTCAATGCTGAATCAGCCCGGTTTTCAGAGAGGGCGTATTTTCCTTGACGCGGCGTTGGTTGTCAATTAACCCCGGCTATTTTTTGGCTGCAAGCTGCACTGTTTTTAAGGTGTCGATGTTGGCGGGTTCAATTGCCACTGTTTTAAAATCAGCGTCAGCTTCAGTGCCTCTCCTCTAGAGAGCTTTATTTTGCGTGGGAGCTGCGGCTGCTGGTCACTGTGGTAGTCGACATAGTCCAGAATCCAGCCCTCTTGGTTGAGTTGCTTGAGACGATTTTGGCCATCGAGGCGCTTAGAATATGTAGCCCCGGGTGCAGGCATTCCGCGTGCCCAGTAGCCGATCTGGCTGATCGGAATGCTCCAGCCCAGTTGTTGTTGTAGCAGTTGCGCTGCGGAGTCAGCTTGGTAGCGTTGTTCGCCTCCGATGTCGAGAGTGACACCGTTTTCGTTCGAGCCTGCGATACTGATAGCCCCTTGGCCTAGCGGACCTGCCAGGTAGATTTGGTAATGATCGGGATGTTGTGACCAGCTGAGGTTGGCAGATGTGTCCTCCTCCTTTGTCTGGATACGGATCTTTCCCTGCACTTGCCACTGGGTTAGCGGCAGCAGCTGTTGTTGGCGTTGTTGCCAGCTTGGCGCAGGCCGGTCTTGTTGGGTTGGCGTGATTGTCTGGCTGCTACAGCCGAATAACAGCGCGCAGCATAACGCTGGGGCTACCCGCTGAAGTGTGCGGATCACTCTATTTGTCCCGCCTTACGCATCGATTCGAGGATCTGGATGTTGTCGGGATCGCGTTGCAGAGCCTCGCGCCAAACCTGATTGGCAGCATCAAGCTTGTCAAGTTTCCAATAAACGAGGCCTAGGTGTGAGGCGATCTCGGGGTCTGGGAAGCTTTCATGGGCGCGCAACAGGTATTGCAGCGCCAGTGGGTAATTTTCCAGGTTGTAGTAGACCCAGCCCATGCTGTCTAGAATGGCGGGGTCGTTGGGTTTGAGTTTGAGTGCCTTGCGAATCAAGGCGAGAGCTTCTTGGTGGCGATCGGTGCGATCAGTCAGGCTGTAACCCAGGGCGTTCAGTGCAGTCGCGTTATCCGGTTCGATGCCGAGTAGTCGGTTCAGATCTTGTTCCATCTGCTTGAGGTTGTCGAGCCGCTCGCCGAGCATGGCGCGGTTATAAAGTAGCTGAGTGTTAGATGGGTGCAGTTTTAGGGCCGCAGTATAGACCTGCAGTGCCTGCTGCGGCTGGTCATGATCGGTCAGCCAGCGTGCTTCTAGAACAAATAAAAGCGCACTCATATCGGGATGCTGGAGCCGACTCTGCTGGTAGATCTGTCTGAGTCTGACCTCGTCGCTTGGCTGGTTAAGCAGGTTGCCTAGCTCAGACAAGCCTGCGACTAAGTAGGGCGAATCTCCGATCTGTTTGAAGTGCTGTAGGGCTGCTTCTTGATCTTGCTTGAGCTGGGCGATTCTACCCAGGTAGTAGTGTAGCGTTGAGTTGATGCCGAACTGCTTTACCAGCTGAGTAAAGTAGCTTTCGCTCAGGTCTATCTGGTCGTGCTCGAGCATCAGCACCCCAAGATAGAATTGCAGGTTGTGGTCATTGGGGTGCTGGCTGCTAAGCAGCTCGGCCTGCTGTCTAGCCGCATCAAACTGACCTTTTTGCAGTAGCAATCGGGTATACAGGGTGCGCATCTGTTTATGTTCGCGCTGATTTAACTCTTCTCTCAGGTGGCCGAGCGCAGTATCTAAGTGGCCGCTACGAGCTTGGAGGTCGGCCTCGAGGAGGATCGCGCGGTCGAATCCGGGATCAAGGTTAAGCGCTTGTTGGGTAAGTGCCAGGGCGGGATTGTAGTCGCTGTCGAAACGTAGCAGGCTGGCTTTTGCATAGAGCAGCTTGGTTTTGTTGGGGCTGTCCTTTAATAGCTGATCGAGCAGACCTAGATAGGCCTGTCGTTCAGCAGGATGCATATTCTGGGTCCGTTCCGACAAGGCGTCTACTGTGGCCAGAATACCGTTGGACAGGGCTGCCTTCAGCAGCGGCAAGGCGCGTTCGGTTTCGCCTTGGCGTACCAGTTCTGCGGCAGCAATGCTATTGGGTTCGGGATTGTCGGGTTCGAGCTTGGACCAGAGCAAAGCGGCTTTAAGGTGGCTGTTTGGGTCCCGATACTGCTCGGCCAGATGGGTCGCATGGCGGGTGATATTGATATCCTCGGTGCGTTCGGCTTCACGAAGATAATTGTGCAGGGTTACTTGAGGCATGTTGCGTTGAGCTGCGAACTCCGCAACGAGTAGGGCGTAGAGGGTCGATGCTTCGAAGCTGCCTTGTGTCGAGGTGGCAGGTTTCGCTTGGTGGCTGGGTTGCGTCATTTCAGCGGGCATTGTTTTGGGTTGCAATGCCGAAGTGCTGCAAGCGCCTAAAAGCAGGGTAGCGACAAGAATGCTAAGGGTGCGACGCAGGGGGAGAGTGGGTGACGACATAAGCTCGGGTGACCTTCTTCTGTTAGCTCGTTTGCGTTGGCTGGTATGGCGCTGCCGGTTTCTGGCTGCGCCTTAGGCACGGATTAAAATGTATCCGGTAACGATAGCTTTATCCAGGTGCTCGCGAATTAACAACCTGGGCTCTCAATCTAGAATTTCAATCTACGGCTTCGATTCATGCCTCGGCTGTCGGTTCGTTAAGAGCCTGCTTGTTTGTTATTTTGGCTCTAACAGCTTCATTAGCTATTCGCTAGCCGCTCACTACTACGCGCTCACTACTACGCGCTCACTATAAGTGGCTTGACGACCAATGTCAGTGGTCGCTGTTGCCTCAATCCGTGCTGTAGATGTGATAGACCACAAATATCTATCAATTACTGCATTGAATCGATGCATTGATTGATAGATGGCTTAATCAATAGCCTGGGAGCGTGTATTATTGGCCGCTGGAATTTTGTGTTGGGGTTCACTGGGCTCGATGGCTTTATTGGCGTTAGGCATTAATCATAAGACGGCATCGGTTTCTGTCCGCGAAAAAGTGGCGTTTGCTCCTGAGCAGATGGAACACGCGCTGCTTGAGGCGTGCCAGCAGGCAGGGCTGAACGAGGTCGCGATACTTTCAACCTGTAATCGCACCGAGCTCTACTGCTCCTCCTCTGTGGACGGCAGTCGCGCGTTATTGGAGTGGATGGGTAGATACCATGGCTTAAGCATCGATGATCTGGATTCCAGTAGTTACAGCTATTGGGATGAGGATGCAGCCACACACATGATGCGCGTTGCTTGTGGACTGGATTCATTGGTGCTGGGCGAGCCACAAATCCTGGGTCAGTTAAAATCCTGCTATGCCGTCGCCAGTGCCGCCAAATCGGTGCATTCCGAACTGGGCCGTTTGTTTCAGCATGCCTTCTCCATCGCCAAAAAAGTACGCACTCAAACTGCGATTGGTGAGAATCCGGTATCGGTAGCCTATGCCGCGGTAAGTTTATCGCAGCATATTTTTACCGATCTGAGCAAGAGTAGCGCCCTGTTGATCGGTGCTGGCGAGACTATCGATCTGGTTGCGCAGCATCTGGCGCGTGCCGGGATCAAGAAGATGGTGGTGGCCAACCGTACCCTCGAACGAGCACAGGGGTTGGCGCAGCAGTTTGGCGCCAGGGCGGTTCTGCTTTCTGATATCCCCGATGAGCTGGTCAATGCGGATATTGTGATCTCGTCGACGGCCAGTCCGTTGCCGATACTCGGTAAGGGCGCCGTCGAGCGAGCGCTTAAGGCACGCAAGCATAAGCCGATATTTATGGTCGATATCGCCGTCCCCCGGGATATTGAACCGGAAGTAGGCGAGCTGTCCGATGTGTACCTCTATAGCGTGGACGATCTGCGCGAGGTGATAGAGGAAAATGTCAAATCGCGTGAAACTGCGGCTAAAGAAGCCGAAGTGCTGATCGCACAGGGGGTTCAGGTGTTTATGCTCCAGCTGCGCTCGTTGGGCGCCACCGAGACCCTGCTGGCGCTGCGTAGTAAAGCGGAGTCGATCCGCGATCAGGAGCTGAATAAGGCGCTCAAACAGCTTGAGAAGGGTAAAGATGCAGAGCAGGTGCTGGCGCAGCTGGCACGAGGTTTGACCAATAAATTGATTCACTCTCCTAGCGTCCAGATGAAGCAGGCCGCCGCTCAGGGGCGCTCTGAACTGCTTGAATTGACTCACGAACTGTTCGAGCTGTCGCTCGATAACAGCTGATTACTCTGCTGCCGTGCCCGAGAGGGTGTCGGTAGAATCCCGAAGGTTGCCATGAAAGCTTCAATCCAGAATAAGCTCGATATTCTCAAAGATCGTTATGAAGAGTTGGCCGCGCTACTCAGCGATGCGGAGGTGATCAATAATCAAAACCGTTTTCGCGAGTTTTCCAGGGAATACGCAGAGCTGGAGCCGGTTGTTGAATGCTTCGGGCGTTATCTGCAAGTTGGCGAAGATCTGGCTGAAGCCGAAGAGATGCTCGACGACCCTGAAATGCGGGAGATGGCAGAGGAGGAGATCAGGGCTGGCCAGCAGCGCCAGGAGCTGCTGGAACTAGAACTGCAGAAACTGTTGCTGCCCAAAGATCCCAACGATGGCAGTAATACCTTTCTTGAGGTTCGCGCCGGCACTGGCGGTGATGAGGCGGCAATTTTTGCCGGCGATCTGTTCCGGATGTATTCTCGGTATGCCGAACGTCAGGGCTGGAAGATCGAAATTATCAGTGAAAATTCTGGTGATCATGGTGGTTATAAAGAGATTATTACTCGGGTGGTGGGTAAGGACGTTTACTCAAAACTTAAGTTTGAATCGGGTGCACACCGGGTGCAGCGGGTGCCAGAAACCGAATCGCAAGGGCGGATTCATACCTCTGCCTGCACCGTTGCGGTAATGCCCGAGGCCGAATCCACCGCTGCGATCGAGATTAAGAAAGCAGATTTGCGAATCGATACCTTCCGTGCTTCGGGTGCCGGTGGCCAGCACGTTAATAAAACCGATTCGGCGATTCGATTGACGCACATACCTACAGGTATCGTGGTCGAGTGTCAGGAGGAGCGCTCGCAGCACAAAAACCGGGCCAAGGCGATGTCGCTGCTGAACTCGCGTATTTTGGCCGGAATTCAGGATAAAGAAGCCGCGCTCAGGGCGGATACCCGCAAAAGTTTAATCGGCAGCGGCGATCGTTCTGAGCGGATTCGAACCTACAATTTCCCCCAAGGACGGGTCACCGACCATCGTATCAACCTGACCCTGTATAAATTGCTCGAAGTGATGCAGGGCGATGTGGATGCTGTGATCGAACCGCTGATCCAGGAGCATCAGGCCGAGCTTCTGGCGGCGATGGGCGAGTAGTCTGATGAGTCTGCGGATCGATCAGGCATTGGCCCGTGCCAGCGAACTTAGCCAGCTGTCCGATAGCCCGCTGCTGGATCTGCAGTTGCTCTTGGAGTCGGTACTCGCTAAGCCCCGCAGTTATCTTTATACCTGGCCTGAGCGGCAATTGAGTGATGCTCAAACGCTTCAGTTTGATGCACTGTTAACGCGGCGCATCGCGGGCGAACCTATCGCCCATATCCTTGGTTTTCGGGATTTTTGGACCCTAAACCTCGAAGTAAATGCGTCAACCCTGATCCCGCGTCCTGAAACCGAGTTGCTGGTCGAATTGGCCTTGCAGACGCTGGATGCTACGCCGAAACGGGTTGCCGATCTGGGTACAGGAACCGGTGCCATTGCGCTGTCACTGGCCAGCGAACGACCCGTTTGGGAGATCAGCGCCGTTGAGTACTCGGCCGCTGCTGCCGCCTTGGCCGAGCGAAATAGGGCGCGGCTTGAATTGAGCAATGTCGCTATTTTAAGCGGCTGCTGGTGCCAGCCGCTGGCCGGCGAGTTTGATCTGATTCTGAGTAATCCCCCTTATATTGATCCCGATGACCCGCATCTGCAGCAGGGTGATGTGCGTTTTGAGCCTTTGACGGCGTTGGTGGCAGACAATCACGGCCTGGCAGATATTCAAACCATTGTGGGTCAGGCATACCCGTTGCTTAAGCCGGAGGGCTGGTTGATGCTTGAGCATGGCTATAACCAGGCTGAGGCGGTGCGCCAGCTTTTGGCTGGTGTTGGGTTTCAGCAGGTGCACAGCTGTACCGACTTGAACCAGCTGGAGCGGGTGACACTGGGCTGTCGAGCCCCCACTCAATCAGCGCTAAACGAGGAGATACAGGCATGATGGACGATCAACAACTGCTGCGCTACAGCCGCCAGATCATGCTGCCGGAGGTCGATATCACCGGCCAGGATAAACTCCTGGCCGCGCGGGTGCTGGTGATCGGTTTGGGCGGCCTGGGTTCGCCGGTGGCGCTTTACTTGGCTGCGGCGGGTGTCGGGCATCTGGTGCTGAGTGATTTTGATACTGTAGACCTGAGTAACCTGCAGCGGCAAATAGCGCATCGGCAAGCGGACATAGGCCGTCCTAAGGTTGAGTCCGCGCGTGATCAGATTCTGGCTTTGAATCCGCAGACCCGCGTCAGTACCCTGAACCAACGGCTTGAAGGCGAGGCGCTATTAAGGCAGGTTGCGCTGGCAGATTTGGTTGTGGACTGCTGCGATAACTTCTCCAGCCGCTTCGCCATTAATCATGCCTGTGTGCAGCAGCGTACGCCGTTGGTTTCAGGTGCGGCGATTCGGCTTGAGGGGCAGGTCAGTGTATTTGATAGCCGAGATCCGAATAGCCCCTGCTATCGCTGTCTGTTTCCAGATGGCGGCGATGACGCTGCGTTGACCTGTTCGGATAGCGGGGTGATCGCACCTCTGGTCGGGATGATTGGAACGACGCAGGCATTGGAAGCATTAAAGCTGCTAACCGGCTTTGGTACCTCGCTGGTGGGCCGTTTGCTATTGCTCGATGCCAAGCATCTTGAGTGGCGCAGGCTAAACTTGAGCAAGGATCCCGATTGTCCGGAGTGCGGTGGCGGGCGTTAGCGCGTCAGCGGGTCTACTCTTCAAAGTAGAAACATGATCAGGAGTGCAGCATGCATCTGCAATACGATGATAACTATCTAAAACAGATTCTGACCTCGGTAAAAACAATCGCGCTGGTGGGCGCCAGTCCCAAGCCGGATCGGGCTAGCCATCGGGTGATGGCTTACCTACAGGCCAGGGGCTATCGAGTGATTCCGATTAACCCTGCCTGTCGCGGTGAGGATCTCTTGAAGGAGAGGGTGTTCAGCAGGCTTGAGGATATTCCGGAGTCGATAAAAATTGATATGGTGGATGTGTTTCGCCGCTCAGAGGCGGTGCCTGAGATTGTCGAGTCAGCGATCCGTATTCATGCAAAAGTAGTCTGGTTGCAGCTGGGGGTGATACACGCCGATGCGGCGCGACGAGCACATGAACATGGGTTGCAAGTGGTTATGGACCGCTGCCCAAAAATAGATATTCCCAGACTGGGATTGGAAAAAGGATAAAGCGATGCCCTTGCTAGATAGTTTTACCGTTGATCATACCCGGATGAACGCGCCTGCTGTACGGGTTGCCAAGACCATGACGACGCCGGGTGGTGATACCATTAGCGTGTTCGATCTGCGTTTCTGCAGGCCCAATGAGGAGATCCTCAGCGAGAGAGGGATTCACACTCTGGAGCATCTGTTCGCCGGATTTATGCGTGACCACCTGAATGGTAATGGGGTCGAGATCATCGATATCTCCCCTATGGGTTGCCGCACCGGCTTCTATATGAGTCTGATCGGTGAGCCTGATGAGAGCCGGGTCGGTGCGGCCTGGCTGGCGGCCATGGATGATGTGCTGAAGGTCAAGCTGCAAAACGAAATCCCTGAGCTCAACGAGTATCAGTGCGGCACCTATGCGATGCACTCGTTGGATGAGGCGCAGCAGATCGCAGAAAATATCAAGTCACGGGGTGTTGGTGTCAACAACAATGATGCGCTGAAGCTTGACCCCAAATTCTTAGACCCGCAGGGCTCCTAAGTAAGCTAAGCCGAAGCTGTGCCGGCCGTTTCCTATAGACGAAAAAAACGGAGTCCTCGCTGAGCAAGGGCTCCGTTCTTTCCATCTGATCTCTGGCGGCTCTTTAAGGGCCTCAGCGATCGGAAATTGCTTGAGCGATTTTTGTCGCCTTCTTGTTATTCGATGGCTCAGTATACCCATGAAACCTTGATCTGGGTCAAGGTTTTTTTACGGTTCTTGACAAGCACTCGTCTGTTTAAGTTGTTTTTATTGGAAAAAATTTCGCCAGCCTGCTGGCAATTAACATCGTTCTGGGGCTCAGAGTATCGATTCAAAGCCTTCAAGTTGTGGCGGTCCCAGGTAGATATCTTTGGGGGTTGATCTTGCATTTGCATGGGCTTTGCGAAACTGCTCAGACCCCGTCCAGGCGATAAATGCAGCCTTGTCCAGCCATACTGTGTGGCTGGCATAGAGGCAGTGGTCTTCGGCTTCTGGGCCACGGAGCAGGTTGAAACTCTGAAATCCGGGTACGCTGTCGAGAAAGGTTTCCCGGTCGCGCCAGATCTGTTCGAAGCGAGATTCTTGGCCGCGCTTGACGCGAAATCGGTTCATAGCGAGATACATGCTAGGGCTCCTAAAGAAGGCTATTAAAGAGTTAATGGGCTAAAGATTTAAAGGGCTAAGGTCTAGTTGTCCCTGTTTCAGCGCCGGACACCAGTAATAACTACTGCTGCGTGGTCGAGTGAACTGGAATAACGCATCGACAATACCATCATCGATTCCGATCATACGCCTTAGTTGCGCTTCAAAAGGGGCAAACGTAGCCCCGAAAGCGACAAACATCAGTCCCTCTGCCTGATCGTCGGCCCAGGGCATCGAACGGCGGAGTAAAAAGGCTTCAGGATCGAAGCTTTCCTGGGCGGTCCGTTTGACATGCGCCGATGCGGGGGCCTCAAGCAACTCCTCGTTGTCACTCTGGCGGCGGCCGATGCTCAGGTCCTGCTGGGGGACGGTCATCGCTTCGAATCGATCCATATCGTGCTGCCACTGCTGCACAGCGACAAAGCTGCTGCCCAGGAGTTTTGGGTCTTGGCTCAGGGCAGCCTGCTCAGCGTCTTCTGCTTCGGGGTTTTCGGTGCCATCTTCGTATCCGGTCAGATCTCTATTGTGGCGGTAAGTAAAGCCATCAACAGTATCCTCAAGCTTGAAATCCGGTGTTAGCTGCTTGATTAATTGGCGACTCTGATGCAGCAGGACACCGCGATCATTGCCGCGTAACCAGATCCACAACGCATGCGGCGTTGAGGTTATATCTATCCCCATAGAGGAATAGCTGGGACTGACCTTGAGCCCGTCGATCTGGCCGTTAAGTGCGTCTACCAGCGAGGTCCCAAGCCCAATCACGGTGCTGGGCTCAAGTTTGAGGTGGCTCAAACAGAGGCCCAGCGATCCAGCGCTGGCTTCGGGAGTCAGGTTGAAGCAGAGATAGCGGCTGAGAGGGGGAATGGGATCCAGTATTCCAGGTTGCGCTGAGTTCATGGGTGATGATCCTTTTTCGTTGATCTGCAGAGGTTAATAACCGGCCGTCATTGGGCTAAAAATTGTCTTTGAATCGCGATGTCGGACGCCTTGCGGCGTGCGAACCGCTTTATTTCATCACTACAGGCTAGCAGCTCCAGATCGTCCGGAAGTTCTGCGCCAGCGCTGATCAGGGCGCCAATTAACAGGGTTCGCTCCTGAAGTAGTAGTTGCCCCAGAGCACTATGGCCCTGATATGTGAAACTGTTTAGATCGGCGCCGTATTGCAGCAGGCGGCTGCTGAGCAGTAACGCTAGGTTGTCATCTGCAAGGGCAAGGCAGGCAAACAGCGGTTCGCCCTGATTGGCGTTGGCGTCAGCCCCTGCTTGCAGCAGGCAGGTCGTCAGGCTTAATGCATTTTGACTTGTAATTGCGATAGATAGCAGCAGCTGGCCTTCTGGGTTTGTTTCGGGAAGTTGCGCGCCCGCCTCAAGTAATTTTTGCAGGCAGCTATCATCTCCACGCAGTAAGGCGTGTATTACCGGTGGTGCTAGGGTTTCATCAGTGTCGGTCAAGCGGAGCGGTTGGTTGAGATCTTCGCCTGCACGAATCGCCTTAAGCAATAGCGTTAGGTCTTTTTTAGCCAGAGCTTTGGACAGTTTTGAGGTTGAAAACAGCTTTTTAAATATCACTGTTGGTGGTTCCGCTAGTTGCTTTGAACGCTCTAGGCTGGAGCGTGGATGCTTACCTACAACGCCTAAGCAGCTACTGTAACCTGAGCGGAAAACTTAGAAAAGGGCTAGCTACAAGCTGGGGGTGTCGGGGAGGGGATCGAGAAAATAGATCCTGCAACGCGGGGACTTTGCAGGATCGCTGTGGAGCGTTAGCCGCCAAGATAGGCGTTACGAACCTCGTCGTTAACAAGCAGCGCCGCACCTGTGTCTTGGAGAACGATGCGGCCATTCTCAAGGACGTAACCGCGGTCGGCTATTTTTAGGGCCTGATTGGCGTTCTGCTCGACCAGGAAAATGGTCACCCCATCGTCGCGTAGCATCGATATGATATCGAAAATTTGCTGGATGATAATAGGTGCCAGCCCCAGTGATGGCTCATCCAGGAATAGCAGCTTTGGGTTGCTCATCATGGCTCTGCCAATTGCGAGCATCTGTTGCTCCCCGCCCGACATCGTGCCTGCACGTTGGACTTCACGCTCCTTTAAGCGTGGGAACAGCTCGTAGACGTGGGCTATGTTCTTCGCATATTGCTTTTTGTCGGTAAAAAAACCACCCATGCTGAGGTTTTCTTCAACGGTCATGGCGGAAAAGACCCGGCGTCCTTCAGGAACCACCGCTAATCCCTGACGCATAATGCGGTCGGTCTGCTCGCGAGTGATCTCTTTGTCTTCGTAGAAGATCTTGCCGCCACTGGCGCGCGGATCGCCGCAGACTGTCATCATTAGGGTCGATTTACCCGCACCGTTAGCGCCTATTAGGGTAACGATCTCGCCTTTTTTTACTTCAAGAGATACCTCGTGTAACGCTTGAATCTTACCGTAGTGGGTGGATACGTTTTCCAGTCTTAACATGGCTGTTTACTCCTCCCCAAGATAGGCTTTGATGACATCAGGATTATCACGAACTTCTGCTGGGGTACCGCTCGCGAGTGGGGCACCCTGATTGATGACCACGATCTGATCAGATATACCCATCACCAACCCCATATCATGTTCGATAAGCAGAATAGAGACCTCAAATTCGTCCCTTAGATTACAGATCAGCTGATCCAGCTCCTGCGTTTCGTTGGGGTTGAGTCCTGCAGCGGGCTCATCAAGCATCAGCAGTCGAGGGTTGGTGACCATGCAGCGGGCTATCTCTAGCCGACGTTGCTGGCCATAAGCAAGGTTGCCAGCCTCGCGGTTGGCGAACTCAATCAGATTGACCTTGTTGAGCCAGAATACGGCATGTTCTAACGCCCGTTTTTCCGTTTTACGGTAGTTAGGTGTCTTCAGAAAACCAGAGATCAGGTTTGTGTTCATATGCATGTGCTGGGCGACCAGCAGGTTTTCGATCACCGTCATCTCTTTAAACAGGCGCACGTGCTGGAAGGTGCGAACCATCCCTTTACGCGCGAGTTTATGCCCCTTGAGCCCCTGGACCTGTTCGCCATCAAAGACGATGGTGCCCTGGGTTGGGCTATAAAAACCGCTGATGCAGTTGAACACCGTGGTTTTACCTGCGCCGTTAGGGCCGATCACAGATACGATCTGCTTTTCGTGCACGCTGAGACTGACGTTGTTAACCGCCAGCAGGCCGCCAAAACGCATGCACAGGCCCGAGACTTCTAGCAGTGCTTTGCTCATTGCGGCTTATCTCCGGAAGCGAGTTCTAAGTGCGGGCGTGATTTAGGCACCAGGCCTTGCGGACGCCAGATCATCATAAAGACCATCAGTAGACCAAACATCAGCATTCGGTACTCTTGGAACTCACGCGCCAGCTCCGGTAACACTGTGAGAATGATGGCGGCGAGGATAATGCCCAATTGGGAGCCCATGCCGCCGAGGACGACGATCGCCAAAATGATTGCGGACTCGATGAACACAAAGGATTCGGGACTGATAAAGCCTTGTCTTGCGGCAAAGAAGCAGCCAGCAAAACCGGCAAAGGTCGCGCCGATAGTAAAGGCGGTCAGCTTGACGATGGTTGGGTTTAGCCCCAGCGAGCGACAGGCAATTTCATCTTCTCTGAGTGCTTCCCAGGCTCGGCCGATCGGCATTCGGGTCAGTCGGTTGATTACGAAGATAGTTAAGAGCACCAGGGCTACAGCCAGCAGGTAGAGGAAAATAACCTTGTGGCTGGGGTCGTAGGCGATGCCGAAATACTCATGGAAAGGGATATTGCCTTCGCCGCTGGCACGGCGGGTGAACTCGAGTCCGAACAGATCAGGCTTGGGGATTCGGCTGATACCGTTAGGGCCACCCGTAACCTCGGTCCAGTTAAGCAGCAGGATGCGGATAATCTCGCCGAAGCCCAGGGTTACGATCGCCAGATAGTCGCCACGTAAGCGGAGTACCGGGAAACCGAGCAAAAACCCAAACGTAGCCGCCAGCAGGCCACAGATCGGTAGCGCGACCCAGAATGAGACGTCGTAATAGAGTGATAGTAATGCGTAGGTGTAGGCGCCAACTGCGTAGAAGGCGACATAGCCTAGATCGAGTAACCCCGCCAAGCCAACAACGATGTTAAGGCCTAGCCCCAGCATGATGTAGATCAGCGTCAAGGTTGCCAGATCGACGGCGCCCCGGTTTGAAAAATCAGTAAATGGCCAGATCAGTGCTGCGGCGATCACAAACGCCATTGCCAGGTTTTTGATTCGATCCCCTTTCTTTCCTGTAGGTAACAGTGATGCGACCGAGGGTAGCTCGGGGAGTTTGATCAAGCCAGTGAGTTGCTCTCTAAACAGCTGAAACAGGAACACTGTCAGGGTAGCCGCGCCTATGGCGTACCAAGTGAACTCCGACGCGGAGTGCAGGGTTAAGTTGATACCTTCGGTTTTTAGCTGAAGCCCCAGCATCATGCTGGTTAGAATCAGGGTTACGATGGCGGCGAAAATAGCCGGATAGAGTGGTCTATGCATCAGATTTTCTCCACCTCAGCCTTGCCTAACAATCCGCTTGGGCGAAATAGAAGCACTAGAATCAACAGGCCAAAGGCCACCACATCTTTATATTCACTGCTGAAGTAGGCCGAGGTCATCGCCTCGGTAGTGCCGAGCAGGATGCCGCCCAGCATCGCACCCGGGATGGATCCGATGCCGCCTAGCACCGCTGCTGTAAAGGCTTTTAGACCCGCGATAAAGCCGATATATGGATTAACTACGCCGTAATACATGCCCAGCAGTAATCCTGCTACGGCTGCCAGTGCAGCGCCGACCACAAAGGTCAGGGCGATGATGTTGTTGGTATTAATCCCCAACAGGTTAGTCATTCCCAAGTCTTGGGAGCAGGAACGACAGGCTCTGCCCCATTTAGATTTAGTAATAAACAGAGTTAGCGTGCCCATGGTGACCAGGGTGACAATGAAAATAATTACCTGCATATAGGAAAGACTGGCTTCAAAGGTATCTGCGCTGCCAAAGGTCCAGCCACCGGTAACCAGGCTGGGCATGGCGATATCGCGTGAGCCCTGGGCAAGGCGGACAAAGTTTTGCAGAAAGATCGACATCCCGATCGCCGAGATCAGTGCCAGCAGCCGAGGCTGGCCGCGCAGCGGTCTATAGGCGACCCTTTCAATGGTGAAGCCGTAGGTCGCCGCCACCATCATGCTGATAAGAAGCGCGGCTATAAAGATCAGAGGGAGGCTTTCCATGCCAAGAAATGTCAGGCCGGCAATGACGATAAAGGCAACATAGGTGCCGATCATATAAATCTCGCCGTGGGCGAAGTTGATCATGCCAACGATCCCATAAACCATCGTATAACCGATCGCTATCAATGCGTAGGTACTACCGATGGTCAGGCCGTTCAGCAGCTGCTGAACAAAATAGAGCAATGCTTCTAGCATAGAGCTTTTGACCCTTTAATAAAAAAACACCCTCTTCTTGTGAAAGAGGGTGTTCAGGTTAGAAAAGATACCTTCTACTTAACGGCAGATTTAGTGCCGTCTTTGTGCCAGTTGTAAACCACGAAGCTGAACTGTTTCAGGTCGCCCTTGGCGTCGAAAGCAAGATCGCCTGTCGGTGTGCTGAACGTGTTGGCGCGCATATGCTTGGCGATCTTGGCGGTATCGACACTGCCTACAGCCTTGATGCTATCCGCCATAATTTGGACGGCAGAGTAAGCAGGGAATACAAATGCGCCACTCGGATCTTCGTTGTTGGCTTTAAACGCAGCAACTAGACCCGCGTTCTTGGGGTCTTTTTCGAAACTATCGGGCAGAGTGACCAGAAGTCCTTCGGTGGCTTCGCCCGCAATCGCGGTGATATCTGGGTTGCCAACACCCTCAGGCCCCATGAACTTCGCATTGAAGCCTTTTTCACTGGATTGACGCAGGATTAAACCTAGCTCTGGGTGGTAGCCACCGTAATAGACGAAATCAACGTTCTCTTTTTTCATCTTTCCGATCAGCGCGGAGAAGTCTTTGTCGCCAGAGGTTACGCCTTCAAACATAGCAATTTTGATGCCTGCTTTCTCCAGTTCGCTCTTAACTGATGTCGCTAAACCTTCGCCGTATTGCTGCTTGTCGTGAATAACCGCTACACGCGTTGGCTTGACGTGGTCAATGATGTATTTAGCAGCAAACGGGCCTTGCATGCTGTCCAGGCCGATAGTGCGGAAGATTAGCTGGTAGCCTTTCTCGGTGATGCTGGCATTGGTCGATGCTGCCGTGATCATCAGGATGCCTTCATCTTCATAAATATCTGAGGCGGGCTCGGTAGAGCTGGAGCATAGATGGCCAACAACCAGCTGTACCCCATCGTTGACAATTTTGTTGGCCACAGCGGTCGCTTGTTTAGGGTCGCACGCATCGTCATAGACAACACCTATCAGCTTTTCACCGTTAACGCCGCCGGCTTTGTTGATCTGTTCGATCGCCATTTTTGCGCCAATAAACTGCATATCGCCGTATTGAGCAACGGGACCGGTCACGGGGCCCGCTAGTGCAATTTTAATATCTGCCTGAGCGACTGTCGCACCTAGCACCAGGGTGGAGACGCCCAATCCTAACAGTGTTTTTTTAAAGTTCATTCTCGGCTATCCAGAAATTATTATGATCATGGTTTCGATACCCGAGCAAAGCACTGCGCGGGTCAATTTAAGGCTGTTCAAAAGTGTTTTTCGGCAGTGTACATCACGACTGTTTTGGGTCGCCGAGGGAGGCTAACCTTACCGCCACAAAAGCAGTAAACGCAACTTTTTTTAACGCCTGTCAATAATAATTGTTGTGTGCTCTTTTAAGGAAGGATTGCGCCCGTCCTCGTTATGCAAGAAAAGACCGAGCAGATACCGTTGTTGGTTTTTTATACTGAGCTGGATTAAGGGGTATAAAAGTTGAATAGGGTTTGTTTTATTCAGGATAGTTTTCTATCATCTGCCCCTGGCGCAGCAGGGGTGCTGTCGGTTTGTACGCTGTAGGTGTAAATGGCAGCGTAGCCCAGATTAAAAATGGGCAGCAAACGGTTGACACCCCAACTGAATACGGTAATATGCGCCTCCTCTGCGGAGGGGTGGCAGAGCGGTTTAATGCACCAGTCTTGAAAACTGGCGTAGGTTAATAGCCTACCGAGAGTTCGAATCTCTCCTCCTCCGCCATTTTTTGTAGATCCTCGATAGCTCAGTTGGTAGAGCAGTAGACTGTTAATCTATTGGTCGCAGGTTCGAGTCCTGCTCGAGGAGCCACAAAAAATTGTTTGACCTCAGGGTTAGGCAGAGTCGCTTGAAGGTTTCTACCGATCTTTAAGTTAGGTAATTCGGTCAGGGTCGTTAGCTCAGTTGGTAGAGCAGTTGGCTTTTAACCAATTGGTCGCGCGTTCGAGTCGCGCACGACCCACCATCGAATTACATATAGTATCCCTCAGGGATATAGAGCGGGTCGTTAGCTCAGTTGGTAGAGCAGTTGGCTTTTAACCAATTGGTCGCGCGTTCGAGTCGCGCACGACCCACCATCGAATTACATATAGTATCCCTCAGGGATATAGAGCGGGTCGTTAGCTCAGTTGGTAGAGCAGTTGGCTTTTAACCAATTGGTCGGGCGTTCGAGTCGCCCACGACCCACCACTCTTTTCATCGCTATTCTCCTTGAATCTTTCTTCTTGCTGCTCAATCGTCGATTATTATTTTGACGGGAGTTCTTGGCTTGCTTGTCTGCGTGTGCGATTCGGTATCTCGGGTTAAGGCTGGTACTTAGCCCAGGTGCGACTTAACTCAGGTGCTACTTAACTCAGGTATGGCCTAACTCAAATAGTCGATAGCACAGACCTCATAAAAATGACGCCCACTGGGTGTGACTACCTCTATTTCATCACCGATCTCTTTTTTTAATAAGGCGCGTGCCATAGGTGCATCGATACTGATGTAGCTCGAATTGCTGTCGAGTTCATCTGGGCCGACGATGCGGAGTCGACGCAGGCTGCTGTCTTCGCCTTGGAGTGTGATCCAGGCGCCAAAGAATATCTTACTGGTATCTGTTGGGGGGCGGTCTACAACGGTCATGTCCTCGAGTCGCTTACTTAGGTATCGAACCCGTCTATCTATTTCGCGAAGCTGCTTCTTGCCGTAGATGTATTCCGCATTTTCTGACCGATCGCCTTGTGCTGCCGCTTCTCTGACACTCTCGGTGACCTCGGGTCGTTTGACTTTCCAGAGGTATTTCAGCTCTTTGATGAGGCGCTGTTCCCCCTCGGCGGTGATATATCTGGAGCTGGGGGTTGTTGCGGGTCGATAGCGTGCCATGGTTGGTTGGTACCTCTGAAGATATCGTCTAATGCTAAAGGGTGGCATCTTAGCTTGTTGTAAGCACCCGCTATAGTGAATTCATAGTCTTAAAGATTTTGCACAAGTGGCCGATGCATAGCTCGCTGCCATTGAATTTTACTGTTGGTATTTTGATAGGTGCTTTGAAAAGGTACTCTGATGCGCCCCGAAGAGATCGTCAATGCTCGGATAGATGCACTCCATGCTGGAGTGAATCCTGCTGTCCAGCGTGCAGGTGGGGCGCAGTTCGCATTGATGCTGAGCATGATCTCGGCATCGCAGGAGTGGTCGCAGCAACTGGCCCTACGCGGCCAGAGCCTCGAGTCTGAATCGCCAGGCGTTGATCGTAATCAGCTCTACACCCCAGAGATGGCTGGAGATATGGCGCGTGCATTACAGGAAGGGCGTCCTGGTGACTTGCAGATGTGGATTAGCTGGCTGGAAACGGTGCCGATGAGGCGGCTGAGTCAGACCGCCTCGGAGTCAGCGGCTGTTTCAGACGCGGTGCCTTTGAGTCAGGCGGCGGTATTGGCTAAGCGCTACGACCTGGTCGATGAGGTGCGCCAGTCGCGGGTTCAGTTGGCTGCTTGAGGTTTATCTACGTGCTCCGTATTAGCCCTGCCAGAGTATCAGGCTTTCGCCCTGTTCTGTGAGCGACCACCATTCGTCGGGCTCATCTCCCTCTTTCCATCCTGATGCGATACAGCGAACCTCTGTTGTTAGCTGCTGCTGCGCTTGGCGGGCGCAGTCAAGGTCTAGCGCCCAGGGTGTATCCGGTGAGTCGAACCAGATGCTGGTGAACTCTTTGCTCGCTCGGTCAATCACGGTAACCGGGATGCTGATTCCTTGATAGGTGACCCTGAAATTGTGGGTATGACCACGTTTCCCCAGCGTATCGCACTGTTCGAAAATAGCGGTTAACCAGTCAGTTATCTTCCCAATAGATTGCTGCTTGAGATAGATTTCAATGTCCGGATGGCGGTCGCTTGGAGTCTGAGTCATCGTCTATAAACCTGAAAATTCGCAAAATACTGAGGCAGATGTAGCCGCTGGCTGCCAGTATACCGCCGATACTCAGACACGCCAGTCCTGCGAGGGCCGTCAGTTCTTGCTGGAGTGAGCTAGGGACATTCTTTTCCGCATAGAAGATCAGTCCTAGGCCGGTAAAGAAGAGAACGGCTCCGCTCAGGACCCAGTTGAGGTTGCGGCGCGGGTTGTCGGTCTGGCGCAATAAGAAGCGCTTAATCCGTAGCATCGGTGCTTCTGGCACGGAGCAGGTGTAGCTTGATATCCAGGCCTATCTCCAATTGCTTAAGCTGTAGTAGGCGTTGCCTGGCGTCGGCATCGGTGCGCCATTGGTGGGGCGTCATCGCCAGCAGTTGGAGAATGGTACGGTTGTCTGTCAATTTGAAGCGGTACTGCACCAGCTGTTGGCTGATAGGCTCAAACAGGGCGCTGAGGTCGAGCAGCGGATCGAAGGCGTTACGTCGGACTTCAGGATAGATCTGCTGACGCAATTCGAGCAGATGATCGCTGCCTGCAGTCGCTAAGAGTAACAGGCCATCGGGGCGCAGTACCCGATGAAAAGCGTTGCTGCTTAGAGGCGCAAATAAGCAAAGCAGGGCATCCTGGCTGGATTCTTCGACCGGAAGTTTGCTTCCTGAGGCGACTATCCAGCTGATATTCTGGCTGCGTTTACAGGCGGCTCGGACAGCATATTTAGAGATGTCGACGCCGATCAGTCGATGATTTAGTTTTTGCTGGTTTAGCGCATGCTCTAGCAGGGCGGTGTAGTAGCCCTCGCCGCAGCCACAATCAAGAATTTGGCGTGTTTCTTGAGGGTGTGCTACTGGCGCTAGACCGGGTTGTGAGTGATCCAGGTGGCTGATCAATAAACTGTTGATGGCTTGAGACAGCGGCAGGTAATGGTGCTGATCCAGAAACTCGCGTCGACCCGCGACCATAGATGGATCGTCACCAGGGTCTCGAGAGCGTTTCTGCTGCACCGGCAGCAGGTTGTAATAGCCCTGCTTGGCGCGGTCGAAGCAGTGCCCATTGCGACACTGCGCGCTGTTGCCTTCTTCTGTTAGTGAGCACTTGCATAGCGGGCAGCATATGCTGGGTGGAAGGTTCATGCTAAGAGGAGTCTGGCTAAGATGTTTTCATAGAGTTCGGAAAGGGTGTCGAGATCCTTGGCTCGTACGTGTTCGTTGATCTGGTGGATGGTGGCGTTGCAGGGGCCGAGTTCTACGACCTGGGCTCCGGTAGGGGCGATAAAGCGACCATCGGAGGTTCCACCTGAGGTTGAGAGTTCGGTATCGATGCCGGTTATTGCCTTGATGCTGTCACGGCAGGCGTTTACCAATGAATCCTCTGGGGTGATAAAGGGGTTGCCGGATAAGACCCAATCGAGTGCGTACTCGAGCTGGTGCCGGTCGAGAATCGCATGCACTCGCGCTTTGATCTGGGCTGCGCTGAGCTCGGTTGAAAAGCGTAGGTTGAATTTTGCCTCCAGCTCACCAGGAACTACGTTGGTAGCACCTGTTCCTGCTTGGATATTGGATATCTGCAGGCTGGTCGGCGGGAAATAGTCGTTGCCCTGATCCCATACCTCTGCAGAAAGTTCGGCTAATGCAGGTGCTGCGAGGTGGATCGGGTTGCGGATCAGGTGCGGGTAGGCAACATGACCCTGTTTGCCCTGAATCTTCAGGGTGCCGCTGATCGAGCCGCGTCGACCGTTCTTGATGATATCCCCCAGCTGTTTGGAGCTGCTTGGTTCGCCGACGATGCACCAGTCGATTTTCTCGTTGCGCGCCTCAAGGGCCTCTACGACACGCGGGGTGCCATTTATGAAGTCACCCTCCTCGTCGGAGGTGATTAACAGTGCAATGGAGCCGCCATGATCAGGGTGGTGGCTAGTAAAGCGTTCCAGGGCGGTGATAAAAGCAGCAATGCTGCCCTTCATGTCGGCTGCACCGCGGCCGTAGAGATTACCTTCGTGAATCTGGGGTTCGAACGGAGGGTGGCTCCACTGCTCAGCAGGTCCTGAGGGGACGACATCGGTGTGGCCTGCAAAACAAAATAACGGCCCCTCTGTGCCACGTCGGGCCCAGAGGTTGCTTACATCTTCAAAGGGTAAACGTTCGATGTTGAATCCGAGTTGCTCCAGGCGCTGGATCAGCAGCTCCTGACAACCCGCATCCGCAGGTGTGACTGAGGGTCGGGCGATAAGATCAATGGCCAGCGATAAAGTCGGTGTTAGAGAAGACATTGAAGCGCGCTACCTTGGATTGTAATCGGGCTGGCGATTATAGCGGTAATTAGTCCTTAGCGGGTGTTGATTGATGCGAGGGTGCTTTGGGCTTGGTGTGCTGTCGCATTGGTCGTATCAGGTGATTGAGTTCGAGCAGGCTACGGGCGCTGGCAAGGCTATCGGCCAATAGCTCTAATTCATCATTGCTTTTATGGGCCAGCGGCAGGGTACGCAATAGTTGGTAAGTGTGACGTAGTTCAAGGGGAGGAATCCACGGCAGGGCTGAATTTGGCTTCAAAAGAGTTCTCCTTTGGCTCGGGCGGCAACATGTGACCTGACTCGGTGCCTGGGAGTGTAGCGGGCAGTAAATAGTTGAGCGTTGCGCTAGGTCAACGGTTTGGTGGTTGGAGGGAACTTGTTTAGAGGGAGCTTGATCTGGATCGGGTTTTTGTTGGAGAGTAATCAAGAGGGTGGTTTTAGCCGTTGTTACGGCTAACTAGGTGCTGAGGCTGCCTAGAATTGGGCAGCCGGATTGACCCCCGGTTTACCGGAGTAAATTGGATAGCTTGGGATCGGGCTCCTCTGCGGCACGGTAGATCAGGGCAATATTGCCTATCTCCTGTACGATGTCTGCCTGGACCTGTTCGCTGAGCTGTTTGATCAAGGCTTTTTTTACTTCTCGGTCGCCGACGTTGAATTTCACCTTGATCAGCTCATGATCTTCAAGGGCGCGATCAACCTCAAGTTGTACGCCTTCAGTAAGGCCGTTACCGGCGACAGTGACCAGAGGGTGTAGGTTGTGGCCCAGGCTACGGAATTGCTTTTTTTGCGTGGCTGTTAAACTCATAATAGTATGGTCAACCTCTTGACGGACCTGCTATGGGCGGACGGATGCAGGATCCGTGGCGCATGAAGTGGATGTGAAGCTAGCGAGTATTTTACCTTAGGAGTGGGCTGGACTTAACACTGAATCTGCTCCTTGCGGGCCTATTTAGACCCTTTATCCGATTTTTATCGTTAAATAGCTCGCAATTCGGGGCGATAGATCAGAAAATTTAGCTTGAATCCAAACATTGCAGTCAATGTCGGAGCAAATAATTAGGTGGCACGATCAAAAAGCAGTGGTCAGTGGCTGAAGGAACATTTTGATGATCCCTATGTCCAACGGGCCAAGGAAGAAGGCTATCGTTCAAGGGCAAGCTACAAGCTACTTGAATTAGATAAAAAGGATCGCTTGTTGCGTCCTGGGATGGTTGTTGTGGACTTAGGCGCGGCCCCCGGAGGCTGGTCTCAGGTCGCTGCGGAGAAAATTGGTAGTACCGGACAGGTAGTAGCATCCGATATTTTGCCTATGGATTCTTTGGCCGATGTTAGCTTTGTCCAGGGGGATTTTACTGAAGAGTCGGTTTATGAGCAGATACTGGAAGCTATCGATGGACGGCAGGTTGACCTTGTAATTTCAGATATGGCCCCCAATATGAGCGGTATGAACTCGATTGATCAGCCGCGGGCGATCTATCTGGTCGAGCTGGCGTTGGAACTGGCGCGGCAGGTGTTGAAGCCTGAGGGTGTGTTTCTGGCTAAGGTCTTTCAGGGAGAGGGGTTCGATCCCTTGTTGGCAGAGATGCGCCAAAGCTTTAAAAAAGTGCAGTCTCGAAAACCCGATTCATCTCGTGCCCGTTCGCGGGAAATTTATCAGCTTTGCCGTGGTTTTAAAGGTTAGTATTACGGCTGAACCGATGACCGTTAGCGTTCTTTTAAAAAGAACGGTTATAAAGGTAGCTTAAAGGAGCTTCGCTTGAACGATATGGCAAAAAACCTGGTGTTGTGGCTTATCATTGCCGCTGTGCTGTTAACGGTTTTCAACAATTTCAATACAGAGACTGAAGCCAATAAGCTCAGTTACTCACAGTTTATTGAGCAGGTGCGCACCGATCAGGTCACCCGAGTCGTCGTTGAGGGGTATGAAATTAGTGGTGAGCTGCAGAGTGGCGGTCGGTTTGTGACGGTGCGTCCAGCGCTGCAAGATCCCAAGCTGGTTGATGATCTCTATAACCACGGCGTAATTATCGAGGGTAAGCAGCCCGAGCAGCAGAGCATTTGGAGTCAGTTGCTCGTGGCTAGCTTTCCAATCCTGGTGATTATTGCGGTGTTTATGTTTTTTATGCGTCAGATGCAGGGTGGCGCGGGAGGCAAAGGCGGCCCTATGTCCTTCGGCAAAAGCAAGGCGCGGCTGCTGAGTGAAGACCAGATCAAGACCACGTTTGCTGATGTGGCGGGTGTCGAAGAGGCCAAAGAGGAGGTGCAGGAGCTGGTAGAGTTTCTGATGGATCCGGGTAAGTTTCATCGCCTGGGTGGTCATATTCCCAAGGGGGTGCTGTTGTCGGGTTCGCCTGGTACCGGTAAAACGCTGCTAGCTAAAGCGATTGCAGGCGAGGCCAAGGTGCCCTTCTTTAGTATTTCAGGCTCTGATTTCGTCGAGATGTTTGTCGGTGTCGGCGCATCGCGTGTGCGTGATATGTTCGAGCAGGCCAAGAAGCAGGCGCCCTGTATTATCTTTATCGATGAGATCGATGCAGTGGGCCGTCATCGCGGTGCGGGCATGGGTGGTGGTAACGATGAACGTGAGCAGACCCTGAACCAGTTGCTGGTTGAAATGGATGGCTTCGAAGGAACGGAGGGTGTCATTGTTATTGCCGCGACTAACCGTCCCGACGTGCTTGATAAGGCGTTGTTGCGGCCGGGGCGTTTCGACCGTCAGGTGGTGGTTGGTTTGCCCGATATTCGTGGTCGCGAGCAGATTTTGAAAGTGCACATGCGCAAAGTGCCGATGGGTGATGATGTTCGGCCTGATCTGATTGCACGTGGGACTCCTGGATTTTCGGGTGCTGATCTGGCTAATTTGGTTAATGAGGCGGCATTGTTTGCAGCTCGCAGTGATCTTCGCACGGTAGGTATGGAGCAGTTTGAGAAGGCTAAAGACAAGGTGTTGATGGGTGCCGAGCGCCGCTCGATGGTGATGTCTGATGCCGAACGGCTGAATACCGCTTATCACGAATCGGGACACGTTATTGTGGGTCGGTTAGTGCCAGATCACGATCCGGTTTATAAAGTCTCTATTATCCCGCGCGGGCGTGCGCTGGGGGTGACCATGTTCCTGCCTGAGGAGGACCGTTATAGTCTTTCGAAACGCGCGCTGATGAGTCAGATTTGCAGTCTCTATGGCGGCCGTATTGCAGAGGAGATGACCCTGGGGGTTGATGGGGTCACGACGGGTGCTTCGAATGATATTCAGCGTGCCACCCAGTTGGCACGAAGCATGGCGACCAAATGGGGCTTGTCGGAAAAGCTCGGCCCGCTGTTGTATGACGATGAAGATGGCGATCCGTTTGGACGGATGCCAGGTCAGGCGGCAAAAGGTGTTTCTGGCGAGACGGCCAAGCTGATTGATGAGGAGGTGCGTACCGTCATTGATGATTGCTATGCGCGGGCTCAGAAGCTGTTGAAAGACAATCGGGATATTCTTGAATCGATGACGCAGGCGTTGATGAAATATGAGACGCTTGATAGTGAGCAGATCGACGAGCTGATGTCGCGCCAGCCGGTAAGTGAGCCTGAGGGTTGGGATGACGATAAAACCCCCTCTAAGGGTGCGTCTGCCGATGCTGCAGAGGCTGAGCAGAAGCCGGATCAAGCGTCGGATCAAGACTCCGATGATTCGGCTGCGGATGATGATCTGGATACTTCAGACAAGCCCGTGCACTGATCGATCGGTTTGCAGGACTAAGTTTAAAGCCGACCCAGAGTCGGCTTTTTTGTTTGCCACTTGAAATGATCGTTGAAGCGAAAACCATGTCTGAACCTCAATTTTCTGAACCTCAATTTAAGTTTGGCTCAAAGAGCCTGTCACGAGATGTGGCTCAGGTGATGGGGATTCTTAATGTAACGCCTGATTCTTTTTCTGATGGCGGGCAGTTATATCAGCATGATCGTTTAGACCTGTCGGCCTTGCTCTTTAAGGCAGAGGCGATGGTTGAGGCAGGTGCGTCGTTGCTAGATGTCGGCGGTGAATCGACCCGGCCTGGTGCTGCCAGTGTGTCTGAGCAGCAGGAGCTGGATCGGGTGATTCCTGCGATAGAGGCGCTAGCGCGAAAGTTGGATGTGGTGGTCTCGGTGGATACCAGCTCTCCGGCCGTTATGGTCGAAGCGGCAAAGGTGGGCGCTGGGCTGATTAACGATGTCAGGGCGCTGAGTCGTGAGGGGGCTTTGGTCGCGGCTGTCGCTACGGGTTTGCCGGTTTGTCTGATGCATATGCAGGGGCAGCCTGAAACGATGCAGCAGACGCCTGATTATCAAGATGTTGTGGTAGAGGTGGCAGATTTTTTACGGCAACGGATAAGGTGCTGCGTGGAGGCGGGTTTGGCTGCTGATCGACTCCTGATCGATCCCGGATTTGGTTTTGGCAAAACACTACCGCATAATCTGCAGCTGCTGGATCGATTGCAGCAGTTGCAGCAGCTTAATGCACCCATGTTGGTAGGGGTTTCGCGTAAATCGATGATTGGCGCGGTTTTGAACAGACCCGTGGATGAGCGTCTCTATGGTAGCCTGGCAGCGGCCGTGCTGGCGTTGACGCAGGGGGCATGGATAGTAAGAGTTCATGATGTCGCTGCGACACAGGATGTGGTGGCTATATATCAAGCTGTACGGGATAGTCGTGGCTGATTTGGAGGCGAGAATGACGAGAAAATATTTTGGTACCGACGGTATTCGCGGCAAGGTGGGCGAGTATCCGATTACCCCCGATTTCGTGTTAAAGCTCGGCTGGGCGGCGGGTAAAGTATTTGCTCGGCAGGGTCGGAGCAAGATTCTGATCGGTAAAGATACCCGGATATCGGGCTATATGTTTGAATCGGCATTGGAAGCGGGGCTGGCTGCTGCAGGTGTTGACTCGCTGCTGCTGGGGCCGATGCCTACGCCTGCTATTGCTTACCTGACGAGAACATTCAGGGCCGATGCAGGGATCGTTATTAGCGCTTCTCATAATGCGTATGAAGACAATGGGATCAAGTTTTTTTCTGCCAGTGGTACCAAGTTAGACGACGAGGTTGAGTATGCAATCGAGGCGCAGATGGATCTGGAGATGACAACTGAGGAGTCAGCATCGCTAGGTAAAGCGCGGCGAGTAGAAGATGCAGCTGGGCGTTATATCGAATTTTGCAAGGGTACGCTGCCGCGTGGATTGAGTCTTAAAGGGCTTAAGATTGTCGTCGATTGTGCCAATGGTGCCACCTACCATATCGCGCCTAAGGTGTTGCGAGAACTTGGTGCTGAAGTGTTGGAGCTGGCTACCTCACCAGATGGTATTAATATCAATGAGAATTGTGGCTCAACGTCGCCAGCCGTAATAAAGAAGATAGTGGTTGCCGAAGGTGCAGACCTGGGGCTGGCGTTAGACGGCGATGGTGATCGGCTGATTATGGTCGATCATCGGGGCGAGGTTGTTGATGGCGATGAGTTGTTGCTGATTATTGCTCTGGCGCTCAAGGCGGAGGGGCAGTTTAGCGGCGGCGTGGTGGGTACGCTGATGAGCAACTACGGCATGGAGCTGGCATTGAAGAGACATGATATTCCCTTTGTTCGTGCGAATGTTGGTGATCGTTATGTGATGGAGGCGCTGGTCAGCCGAGGGTGGCATCTTGGCGGAGAGTCCTCAGGCCATATTATTTGCCGTAACTTGACGACTACCGGCGACGGTATTGTTGCTGCGCTGCAGGTGTTGCAGGCGATAAAGCAGAGTGGCCGGAGATTGGCTGACCTCAGGTCGCAAATGAATAAACTACCGCAACATATGATCAATGTTAGGCTGCAGCAAAAATGCGATCCTAGTTTGTTGCCTGAGGTGCAACGGGCGATCCAAGGTATCGAGGCGGAGCTTAATGGGCAGGGTCGGGTGTTGTTGCGGCCTTCAGGAACTGAACCTGTGGTCAGGGTGATGGTTGAGGGGTCAGATATTGATCAGGTGAAGCGGTTGACGAAGTCTTTGGCTGCAGACGTGGAGCAGGCGATCCAGGCTTAGGTCTGGATGCCGGGGTGCGTGGTTGAACGGCGTATTTTGGCATTGATGCAGGGCCTAGCAAAGTTGCCAGCGTTCGTTGATTTCTAGTGGGTTTACATGATTGAGGCGGGCTGTCTCAAGAAAGTTTTAATTGTTGGGTGGTGTGCTTGTAAGTTAATAGTAACTTGTTTAGTATTGCCACCCGCTTGATAGACGGGGTTGAAACATGCGTCAGACGCTAGTCGTCGGTAATTGGAAAATGAACGGCTCCTTGCAGAGTATCTCCGAGCTAATGGCGGGGCTGACTGCAGAGTTAGCCAATGTTTCTGGAGTGGATGTAGCCGTTTGTCCTCCTTCGATCTTTTTAGATCGAGTCTCGGGGATGAGTGCAGGATCGATAGTTAAGCTGGGTGCGCAGACGGTCAGTGAATATGACTCAGGGGCATACACCGGGGAAACGTCTCTGTCGATGCTCAAAGAGTTTGGTTGTTGTTACGTTATTTTAGGTCACTCAGAGCGACGGGCATTGTTTGCTGAGACTGATGGCCAGATCGCTGCTAAGTATAAAGCGGTCAAGGCTGCAGGATTGGTCCCGATTCTTTGTGTTGGTGAGACGTTGCAGCAGCGAGAAAATGGGCAGGCACAGGCGATAATTGCAGCGCAGTTGGATGCTGTGGTTAATCAGCTTGGGGTTGATTCGTTAGCGGGTGCTGTTGTTGCCTACGAACCGGTTTGGGCTATAGGTACCGGTAGAACAGCAACGCCAGATCAGGCGCAAGAGATACATTGCGCCATTCGTGGTCGGGTTGCAGAAAAGAGTAAGTTGATCGCAGAGCAGTTGCCGATTATTTATGGTGGCAGTGTCAATGCGGAAAATGCTGAATCGCTGTTTTCGATGAATGATATCGACGGTGCTTTGGTAGGCGGGGCCTCGTTGAAGGTCAATGAATTTGTAGCAATTTGTCGTGCAGCTACCCGACAAGATTAGGCAGTTATAGATGGAAACGTTAATTCTGATCGCTCATGTTTTGCTGGCTGTGGCGTTGATAGCGCTAATATTGCTGCAGCAGGGTAAGGGTGCTGAGGCAGGTGCGGCTTTCGGTAGCGGTGCATCGCAGACAATGTTTGGCAGCCAGGGAACAGGTAGTTTTCTAAGCCGAGTCACTGGGATCATGGCGGTCGGCATATTTTTAACCAGCTTTACTCTGGCGGTATACGCCAAGCAAAAAGCAGAATCTATTTCTGACCAGGGCGTTCCTTCCGCGCTGGTTGTTGACCAGGCGCAGCAGCAAGCACCTGAGCTTAAAGAGGTTGTTCAGCCAAGCACAGATGTGCCTAAGGCTGATCAGTAAGAGTTTTGCCGAGGTGGTGGAATTGGTAGACACGCTATCTTGAGGGGGTAGTGACCTAATGGTCGTGCGGGTTCAAGTCCCGCTCTCGGTACCATATTGTAGTTTTAATTGTAGTTCCAGCAGTGACCGTTTCGCTTGAATAAGCAGGTCGCTGGTTTTATAATTCTTGGCTCGAATTTGGCTTTCATTGTTGAAATCCTCGATTCAAGCGGAAGGATTTAAAGCAGGAAGCCCCTTTTTAGGGGCTTTTTCTTAGGCGCGATTTTTTGCAGTGCTTTCTGTTCGTTGTAAATGCACCTATTTGGTTCAAAATTGAACCAGATCGGCTGAGTAGAATGGGTCTTTGACCCATTTTTTGTTTCTGAAATTGAGGTTTTGTGTGGCAACCAAAAGTGAGCGGTTGGATGCGCTGATTGCGCCTGTTGTGACAGGGCTGGGTTATCAGCTTTGGGGCGTTGAGTATGCGTCTCAAGGGCGTCATACCAGCCTGCGGATTTTTATCGATGCGGAAGCAGGTATCGGCGTTGATGATTGTGCAGCTGTTAGTCGACAGATCGGCGGTGTGTTTGATGTTGAAGATCCTATCGCGGGTGAATATACCCTAGAGGTTTCTTCGCCAGGAATGGATAGGCCGCTATTTACATTAGCGCAGTACCAGCAGTATGTCGGCCATCAGGTTCAGGTACGTCTGCGCACTCCCTTTGAAGGGCGGCGCAGATTCAACGGTTTGTTGAAAGGCGTTGAGGAAGAAGATGTCGTCATTGAAGTCGATAAGCATGAGTATTTACTGCCGATCGATTCCATTGATAAAGCGAATGTTGTCCCCCGGTTTAAGTAGCCGGAGTTGAGTGAGGCGGTGGAATGAATAAAGAGATTCTTCTGGTTGTTGAAGCGGTATCCAACGAAAAAGATGTGCCTAAAAGCGTCATTTTCGAAGCGATAGAGTTGGCGTTGGCCACCGCAACCAAAAAACGTTATGACGAGGATGCAGATGTCCGCGTCGTCATTGATCGCGCAACAGGTAGCTATGAAACATTCCGTAGCTGGCAGGTGGTCGCTGACGATCAGCTTGCGCTCTTAGGTACCGAGCTGACGCTTGAGGAAGCGCATGAGAAAAGTCCCGAGTTGGTCGCCGGGGATCTCTTTGAGGAGCAGATCGAGTCCATCGCTTTCGGTCGTATCGCTGCCCAGACTGCCAAACAGGTTATCGTCCAAAAAGTGCGAGAAGCTGAGCGTGCCAAGGTTGTTGAGGAATACCTCAAGCGGGTTGGTGAGCTGGTCAGTGGTACGGTTAAGAAGGTGACACGTGACAGCGTTATCGTTGATCTGGGCAATAATGCTGAGGCACTGTTGAATCGTGATCAACTGATCGGTCGTGAGACTTTCCGGATGGGCGATCGGATTCGGGCGATTTTGCAGGATGTGCGTAGTGAGGCTCGTGGTCCGCAGCTATTTCTAAGCCGCACCTGTCCTGAGATGCTGATTGAGCTATTCAAAATAGAAGTGCCTGAGGTTTCCGAGCAGGTTATCGAAATTCGCGGCAGTGCACGCGATCCGGGATCGCGCGCCAAGATTGCCGTTAAAACTAACGATGGTCGAATTGATCCGATCGGCGCTTGCGTAGGCATGCGTGGTTCGCGGGTACAGGCGGTATCGGGTGAACTGGATGGCGAGCGGGTGGATATCATTCTCTGGGATGATAATCCCGCGCAGCTGGTGATCAATGCCATGGCGCCGGCCGAAGTTGCGTCTATCGTGGTTGATGAAGATGCCCACTCGATGGATGTAGCCGTTGCTCAGGAAAATCTAGCGATGGCAATCGGTCGTGGCGGTCAGAACGTTCGTCTGGCCAGTGCCTTGACCGGTTGGACCCTGAATGTGATGTCTGCAGAGCAGGCTGAGGCGAAGCAGGAAGAGGAGTCTAGCGGGATTACTGAGACGTTCTCTGAGCACCTAGACATCGACGAAGAGTTTGCCCAGATGCTGGTGCAAGAAGGCTTTACCTCGCTTGAAGAGGTGGCTTATGTACCGCTTGAGGAGATGCTGGAGATTGAGGGTCTTGATGAAGAGATCGTCAATGAGCTACGCACTCGGGCGAAAGATGCATTGCTGAACCTAGCAATTGCCTCCGAAGAGAAATTGGAAAGTGCAGAGCCTGCCGAAGATCTGCTAACTATGGATGGGATGGATCGCCACCTGGCTTTTGTACTGGCTAGTATGGGGGTTATTACCATGGAAGACCTGGCAGAGCAGTCGATCGATGATTTGATCGATATTGAAGGTATGGATGAGGCAAAGGCTGGCGAGTTGATTATGACTGCGCGCGCCCCTTGGTTTGCTGAAACCCAAGAGTAACGATTCAACTGGAGCACCAAATCAATGGCAGAACTGAATGTAAGACAGCTTGCCGACGTGGTGGACGTTCCCGTTGAACGTCTGTTACAGCAAATGAAAGCTGCGGGTCTAGGGCATAGTGCCGAGAATGACAACGTCTCTGAAGATGAGAAGCAGACATTGCTTGGCTATCTCAAACGTAGTCATGGTGATGCGGAAGAGACTGCTCAGCCGCGTCGTATTACCCTGAGTCGCAAGACGACCAGTACGCTTAAAGTTGGCAGTAGTAGAAAGACCGTCAACGTTGAAGTGCGTAAGAAACGTACCTACGTTAAGCGTGAAGATTTGAGTCCTGAAGAGGCACAGGCTGAAGATGCGGCAGCTAAAGCGGAAGAAGATGCGCGTCAGCGCGCAGACGCTGAAGTGGCCGCTAAACGCCAAGCGGTAGAAGCTGAACAGTTGAAAGCGGAAACTGAGAAGCGTAACGCCGATGAAGAGGCTGCGCGTGTTGCTAAAGAGGCACTGATCAATTCCGAGCAGTCGAGTAAAGCTAAGGCTAAAGCGGCGCCGACGAAGAAGGATGCACCTGCGTCGAAGAAAGAGGCTCCCAAGCGTAAAGATACTCCAGATACCGCTCGACCAGCGCGTCGCGGTACCGGGGTCAAGCGTGGCCAGGGTTTTGATCCGTCATACAACGAGCGTCGTCTGAAGGCGCCTAAGCGTCAGAAGTTGAAGGCCCCTTCTCAGCTGCAACAGGGATTTGAAAGACCCACTGCTGCGGTTATTCATGACGTTCCTGTTCCTGAGGCGATCAGTGTGGCGGATCTTGCCAAGCTGATGAATATCAAAGCGGCAGACATCATCAAGGTGATGTTTAAGATGGGCGCACCGGCCACCATCAACCAGATCCTGGATCAGGATACTGCGCTGCTGGTCGTTGAAGAGATGGGCCATAAAGGCCATATCGCCGACGAGTCGAGCATCGAAGACCGGGTGCTGGAAAATATTGACTATGAGGGAACCGCAGAGTCTCGTGCGCCCGTTGTAACGGTGATGGGACACGTCGATCACGGTAAGACTTCGCTGCTTGATTACATTCGTGATACCCGGGTAACCGCTGGCGAATCGGGTGGTATTACCCAGCATATCGGCGCTTACCACGTTGAAACCGGTCATGGCATGATCAGCTTCCTGGACACCCCCGGGCATGCGGCATTTACCGCGATGCGTGCGCGTGGTGCCAAGGCGACCGATATCGTGATTCTGGTTGTCGCTGCGGATGACGGCGTGATGCCACAGACTATCGAAGCTATTCAGCATGCACGTGCTGCTGGCGTTCCGCTGGTGGTGGCGATTAACAAGATCGATAAAGACGGCGTTGATCTGGATCGGGTCAAGAATGAGCTCGCTGCTAAAGAGGTTATCCCTGAAGAGTGGGGTGGCGATGTGCCTTTTGTGCCTGTCTCGGCTAAGACCGGTGAGGGCATCGATGCGCTGTTGGATGCGGTATTGCTGCAATCCGAAATGCTCGAACTGACTGCAGTACCTGCGGCTCCAGCCAAAGGCGTGGTGGTTGAATCCCGTCTGGACAAAGGACGTGGTGCGGTGTCTACGCTGCTGGTTCAGAACGGAACCCTGCGGCCGGGTGATATTGTCCTGGCAGGCCAGAATTACGGCCGGGTCCGGGCGATGCTGGATGAGACCGGTAAGGCGATCAAGTCTGCAGGTCCTTCTATCCCCGTTGAGATCCTAGGTCTAGACGGCACGCCTGATGCGGGTGATGAGTTTACCGTTGTTACCGATGAGAAGAAGGCGCGCGAAGTGGCCAACTTCCGTCAGGGTAAGTTTAAAGAGGTTAAGCTGGCACGCCAGCAGGCGGCCAAGCTGGATAATCTCTTTGCCAACATGGGTGCTAGCAAGGTTTCAGTGCTGAATATCGTACTCAAGACCGATGTGCGAGGCTCTCTGGAAGCGCTGACCAGTTCGTTGATGGACCTGGGCACCGATGAAGTCAAGGTTCACGTGGTTTCCAGTGGCGTAGGTGGCATCGCCGAGAGCGATGTTAATCTGGCATTGGCCTCCAGTGCGGTGATTTTTGGCTTTAACGTCCGTGCTGATACGACAGCTAGGGCGCTAGTCGAGAAGGAAGGGGTCGATCTACGTTATTACAGCGTGATTTATGACATCGTCGATGACGTCAAGCAGGCACTGTCAGGCATGTTGGCACCGGAACTGCGCGAGGAGATTCTGGGTATCGCCAATGTACGTGAAGTCTTCCGTTCACCCAAGTTTGGTCAGGTTGCTGGCTGTATGGTGGTCGAAGGTACGGTTTACCGTAGCAAGAAGATCCGCGTACTGCGTGACAACGTGGTCGTGCATGAGGGTGAGCTGGACTCGCTGCGTCGCTTCAAAGACAACGTTGCCGATGTGCGTAACGGCGTGGAGTGTGGCATCGGGGTGAAGAACTACGATGTTAAGGTCGGTGACCAGATCGAAGTATTTGAAGTCACTGAGGTTGCGCGTCATCTGTAACCGGGACGCTTTTATTATCCTTAACCTTGGAGCAGATACCTAGATGGCCAGAGAGTTTAGTCGTTCCCAGCGGATTGCAGAGCAGCTCCAGCGAGAGCTTGCTCAGCTGATCCAGCAGGAGGTCAAAGATCCGCGTTTAGGGCTGGTGACCGTCAATGCTGCCAAGATCTCACGCGATCTCTCCTATGCCGATATCTATGTCACGGTGATGGGGAGTTACGAGGAGGTTCAGGCGCAGGCCGAGGTGACGGTTAAGATCCTTAACCGTGCCGCAGGATTTTTGCGTGGGCGTGTTGCCAAGCTGATCAAGATGCGTGCGGTGCCGCACCTCCGGTTTCATTATGATGCCTCTGTGGTACGCGGAAACTATATGTCGTCGCTGATTGAGCAGGCGGTGTCTCAAGATCATCTGCGTCAGGGTGAGCGCGGCGAGCTTGAAGCCGGTGTTAATCCTGAGACTGATGTTGAATCTGACGTTGAGGCGGATGCTAACGCTGAAGCTGAGACCAAAACTAATCCAGAAACGCTAACCGACGACGCAGCCAAAGTGCGCGACGGCGAGGCTTAATCCGTTTGGCTCGAAAGCGCAAAGGTCGTGCAGTCGATGGGCTGGTGCTGCTGGATAAACCGGCTGGCGTCAGTTCTAACTACGTGCTGCAGCGGATCAAATTTATCTACGGTGCTGCCAAGGCCGGCCATACCGGAGCGCTAGATCCTTTAGCAACCGGTATGCTGCCGATCTGCCTGGGTGAGGCGACCAAATTCTCTCAATTCCTCCTCGAAGCTGATAAACGCTATCTGACCACTGCGAAGCTCGGGATCCGTACCGATTCCAGTGACGCCGATGGCCAGGTGGTTGAAACCAAGCCTGTCGAGAGCTATAGCGTCGAGCAGATCGAAACCTTGCTGGAGAGCCATTTCAGCGGTGAGATCGAGCAGGTGCCGTCGATGTTTTCGGCGCTCAAACACAACGGTCAGCCGCTGTATAAACTGGCGCGTCAGGGTATCAAGGTCGAGGTAAAACGTCGTCGCGTCACCATCCACGCCATCAAGTTGCTGGCGTTCCGAGGTGATGAGATAGACCTTGAGGTGCACTGTTCCAAGGGTACCTATATCCGCTCTATCGTTGAAGACCTGGGGCTGATGCTCGGGTGTGGTGCCCATGTTAAAGTGCTCCGCCGACTTGATTCGGGCCCCTACAAAGCGCCGATGATGCTTACCCTTGCGGAGATTGAAGCGGTTGCCGGTGTGGCTGCGGATGAAAAGGTCACTGAAGCTGAAAAACAGTGCGACCTGAAGGCGCTGGATGCGTTATTATTGCCGACCTGGACGGCTGTCGATCATCTACCGCGGGTAGAGGTTGATACCGAGCAGCAACGCAAACTGGGTCATGGCCAGCCGGTTTCCAGTGATTGTCCAGTGCTGGACCAGGTACTTATTTTTACCCAGGGCGAAAGCGAACAACGTTTTCTCGGTCTGGGTCAGGTTTCAGACCTAGGGCTATTAAAGCCCCTGCGTCTGATACAAACCGCACAGGATTAGCCTGGCGGTTAGATCGCGTCGTACTGTAACTCTGCACGGTACGCACGTTTGTTTAATACCGCGCGTCGCTATCAGCTCGCGTGTGCTGAGTAGAAATGGAGCATTACCATGCTATTAGCAGAAGAAAAAGCAGCTATCCTTGCTGACTACCAAACCAAAGAAGGTGATACCGGTTCTCCTGAAGTTCAGGTTGCCCTTCTGACCGCTAACATCCTGGGGCTGCAGTCGCACTTCAAGGCTAACAAGAAAGATCACCACTCACGTCGTGGTCTGATCCGGATGGTAAACCAGCGTCGTAAGCTGCTGGACTACCTGAAGTCCAAGAATGTTGAGCGTTACACGACTCTGATCGGTCGTCTGGGTCTGCGTCGCTAAACGCAGCTCCGCACAAAGGCTCTGACCGTTGGTCAGGGCCTTTGTTGGTTTAAGCAGGTCGTAATTGAGTTGTTGTAGTTATATATAAAGTTATAGATCGAGCGTTGAAGTTGGAATGCTGCCAATAGAAGCAGTAGTTGAAGTGCTCAGCAGTCTGTCAATCAGCCCGTACTTTAATACGCCTTAGCCACCCTAAGACGCATTAAAGTACGGTTTGCAGGCGGGGCGAAAGCCCAGGATGGATTGTCGGCCATGGGGTCGGGAGCGCTGTAAGTCAGTTAATTAAATGAGGCATTCATTGTGTTGAATCCGAAAATCAAAACTTTCCAGTACGGTGACCAGCAGGTTACGTTGGAAACCGGCCGTATTGCCCGTCAGGCATCTGGCGCTGTATTGATCACCATGGGTGAAAACCAGGTCCTGTGTACCGTCGTGGGCAACAAGAAAGCCCGTGCTGACCAGCCGTTCTTTCCGTTGTCGGTGCATTACCAGCAGAAGACCTACTCGGTGGGTAAGATCCCCGGTGGTTTCTTCAAGCGTGAAGCGCGTCCTAGTGAGTTTGAAACCCTAACCTCGCGTCTGATCGACCGTCCTATCCGTCCGCTGTTTCCGAAGGGCTTCATGAATGAAGTCCAGGTAATCTGTACCGTTATCTCTGCGGACAAGAAGAACTGCCCTGACGTCGCCGCGATGATCGGTACCTCTGCGGCTCTGGCAATCTCCGGTATCCCGTTTAGCGGTCCTATCGGTTGTGCACGGGTTGGTTTCGACGAAGAGAATGGCTACGTACTTAACCCTTCTTTCGAAGCGATGAGCACGTCACTGCTGGACATGGTTGTTGCCGGTACTAAAGACGCCGTGTTGATGGTTGAATCTGAAGCTCAAGAGCTGTCTGAAGACGAGATGCTGGGTGCGGTACTGTATGCTCACGACGAGATGCAGGTTGTTGTCGATGCGATCGTCGAGTTTGCAGCTGAGAACGCCAAGCCGACTTGGGAATGGGCTGCACCCGCTGTCAACGAAGAGCTGAAGCAACAGATCGTCGAGGGTTTCGGCGCAGCGATCACCGAAGCTTACGCGATCAGCGACAAGATGGCCCGTTACGGCCGGCTGGGTGAAGTTAAAGCCGAAGCCGTTGCCAAGCTGGCTGGCGAAGCGATCGATGCCAAAGAGGTTGAAGGTCTGTTCGCTTCAGTCGAGAAGCATATCGTGCGTAGCCGTGTGGTTAACGGCGAGCCGCGTATCGATGGCCGTGATACCAAGACCGTTCGTCCGATCGAAGTAGAAGTTGGCGTGCTGGGCAAGACCCACGGTTCTTCGCTGTTTACCCGTGGTGAGACGCAGGCGTTGGTAACCGCCACACTGGGCACCAGTCGTGATCAGCAGATTATCGATGCATTGGAAGGCGAGCGTAAAGATCCCTTCCTGTTCCACTACAACTTCCCTGGCTACTCGGTAGGTGAGTGCGCTCGGATGATGGGTACTGGCCGTCGTGAGATTGGCCACGGTCGTCTCGCCCGCCGCGGAATCCAGGCGATGATGCCATCGCAAGATGAGTTCCCCTACACTATCCGTATTGTCTCCGAGATCACCGAGTCGAACGGTTCCAGCTCGATGGCGTCTGTCTGTGGTGCCTCTTTGGCGCTGATGGATGCCGGTGTACCGGTTAAGCGTCCGGTGGCTGGTATCGCCATGGGTCTGGTTAAGGAAGGCGACAAGTTCGCGGTTCTGACCGACATTTTGGGTGACGAAGATCATCTCGGCGACATGGATTTCAAGGTGGCAGGTTCTGCTAACGGTATCACTGCGCTGCAGATGGATATCAAGATCGAAGGGATCACCGAAGAGATCATGGACAAGGCGCTGGAGCAAGCGCTGGAAGCCCGTCAGCACATCCTGCGTGAGATGGCCAAGGTGATTGGTTACGCCCGTCCTGAGCTGAACGATAACGCGCCAGCGATGACCCAGCTCAAGATCAATCCAGACAAGATCCGTGATGTGATCGGCAAGGGTGGCGCGACTATCCGTGGCATAACCGAAGCTACGGGCGCTTCTATCGATATCGAAGACGATGGCACGATCAAGATCTTTGCTGCCGACAAGGCTGCAGCACAAGCCGCGATCGATACCGTGATGGCGATTACTGCTGAAGCGGAAGTGGGCCGGATCTACGAAGGCAAGGTTGAGCGGATCGTCGATTTCGGCGCCTTCATCAATATCCTGCCGGGCAAAGATGGTCTGGTACACATCTCCCAGATCGCTCAGGAGCGGGTCGAGAAAGTGACCGACTTCCTCAAAGAGGGTCAGATGATTAAGGTTAAGGTATTGGAAGTCGATCCACGCGGTCGCATCAAACTGAGCATGAAAGACCTGCGCGCTGACGAAGGCGTTGATGAGTAAACACGGCTTATTAGCGTAAACTAAAAGCGGGCTTCGGCCCGTTTTTTTATGTACAGGATGTACGTGCAGTTATTTGCTCCTGCAATAACGGCATTTCCCACATCCATGTGGGTCATATGCCGCGGGCGCATGGATGCGCAAGAGCGGCGATGTACAGGGCCGTTGTCAGTTCCCGACAACAACGGCATACCTGCGTCCCTGCAGGCAATGTACGTGCAGTTATTTGCTCCTGCAATAACGGCATTTCCCACATCCATGTGGGTCATATGCCGCGGGCGCATGGATGCGCAAGAGCGGCGATGTACAGGGCCGTTGTCAGTTCCCGACAACAACGGCATACCTGCGTCCCTGCAGGCAATGTACGTGCAGTTATTTGCTCCTGCAATAACGGCATTTCCCACATCCATGTGGG